>NZ_BAEU01000148.1:0-27380 GCF_000246875.1 Halomonas sp. KM-1 | reverse complement strand
CTCGATCAGCTCGTCGCCGATGGCCTCGATCTCGCCGGCCACGCTTTCGAGAAAGGCGGCGCGTGCTTCGAGGGTCGTCTCGCGATAGACACCGAACGCCGCCTCGGCGAGTTCGCAGGCGCGCGCCACCTCGGCGTGGGTGCCACCGGCGTAGGCGGGCGCCAGCCGCTCGCCGGTGGCGGGGTCGACGGCGTGAATGGGCGTGGAACTGCCGCTGACGGCTTCACGGCCGATCAGCATCTTGCCTTCCAGGGACATGATTGGGCTCCTGCGGTTGTCATCGATGATGGATTCGGTCCGACGGATGCACGGCTAGGTGTGTCCAGTTTCATCGTGGGTGATGAAGCGACTAAGTTCAATCTTTTAACTTAGTTGTTGGCATCGACTTTGGTCGCAAGCGCTGGTGGGTGAATCAGAAAAAGGTGTCGCCCAGATCGCTTGGACCATGAATGATACTGGCCAGAACCTGGGCGGCGGCGCCTCTGGCGGCGATGAAGGTGGAGTCCTTGACTACCCGCAGCGGCACCTGCTGAGTGGTGCCGAGCAGTCGGTTCTGGTTGGCCTTGAAGAAGTCGAGGGCAGGGCCGAGCAGAGGCGCACCCAACTGGGTGAGGGAACCGCCCAGCACGATTTCGGAGGGGTTCTGAGTGTGGTGGAGATTGAGCAGCAGGACCCCCAACGCTTCGCCTGCTCGGCGCAGCGTGACCTGCACGTCGGGCTCATCCAGCCTTGGCAGCAAGCTCTCGATCAGGTCTTCCTCTTCCGCAATACCCAGGGCGGCGCGGATCGACCAGCCACTGACCAGGGTTTCGGCACAGCCGCGATTGCCACAGTGGCAATAGAGCCCCCCAGGTTGCAGGACGGTATGGCCGATCTCGCCGGCCAGACCCTGGATGCCGCGAGTGACCAGCGGTAGATGGCTGCCTTCCACCATGCCGCTGCCGATGCCGGTGCCGGCGCTGACGTAAACCAGCGACTCGGGAATGTTGCCGGTACGGAAGTAGAGTTCGCCGAAGGCGGCCGACTTCGCTTCGTTGTCCATCAGCCAGGTGCCCTCCAGGTGGGGCAGGTGGGGACGAAGCAGCTCGAGGAAACGCACGTCTCGCCAGCCCAGGTTGGGAGCGAGCCGCAGTACCGGTTTGTTGGGTGCGATAGGGCCGGGCAGGGCAATGCCGAGGCCCAGACAACGGCGATTCTTGATCCGGGCGTCTTGCATCAGCGCGTGCAACAGCTCCCCAAGCAGCTCGGCAGTGACTTCGGGCGTGGTGGGAACGAGGTGCTCGTGGTGTGAAACCAGCACCTGGCCCGCCAGCGTACAGGCCACCAGACGTAGACCATGTACGCCAACCTCTGCGCCGAGCAGGACGTGCTGCTCTTCGTTGAGGTGCAGGGCACGACCCGGGCGACCGCCGCTGCTCTTCTGCAGTTCCCCTTCCCGCAACCAACCTTGATTCAGCAAGGATTGCACGCCGGCGCCCACGGTGGCCTTGGTCAACTGCGCCTGGGTGGCGATGTCGGCACGAGTGAGGCCGGGGGTACGACGCACGAGTTCGAGAATGGCGCTGCGGTTGAGCCGCTTGAGGAAGTGGAGATCGCCCGCCTTGTGCTGCTGATTGCTGGTAGACATAGAGTAAGGAGGCCCTGCGGTCCGCGCGCAGCGGAAAAGCGGATGAAGCGAAGCCCATGCGTAGTGTACCGATGTGCGTCTTGGTGCGATGCGATAGGCTGGTTGGTTCCAAGAATAAACGAATTGAAATGCATCGGCCATGCTCGGCAAGGGCTATCCAATACCGCATTCTGCGGCAATCTATCTGATTTAGATAAATAAACACCGATTGTCGACTAACGTCGCATTGCTGATCCAGCCTAGGGTGTCCACTCTCCGCTTAGTAAATAGAAAAAACTAAGTGGAGAGAGCATGAGCAACGACGCGGCGCGTTACCCCAGCCTCGAACAGCGGGTGGTTTTCATTACTGGCGGCGGTAGCGGCATTGGCGCAGAGCTGACCCGGGCCTTTCACCGACAGGGGGCTCGTGTTGCTTTCGTCGATATCGATGATGCCGCCAGCCAGGCGCTGGTGGAGCGGCTCAAGGCAGAGACCGGCCAGGCGCCGCACTATCGTCACTGCGACATACGTGACGTCGCGGCCCTGCAAACGGCCATTGCCGAGGTCGGTCGCGAGCTTGGGCCCATCCATACCCTGGTCAACAACGCTGCCAACGACGATCGCCATACCTGGCAAGAGGTCGACGTTGCCTATTGGGACGAGCGCATGTCGCTCAATCTGCGGCCGATGTTCTTTGCTGCCCAGGCAGCGGCGCACCAGATGATCGAGGCCGGCGGCGGCGCGATCATCAACTTCGGCTCGATCAGCGTACAGATGGCCATCCCCGAGCTGTCGACCTACGTCACCGCCAAGGCGGCGGTGCATGGCCTGACCCGCAGCCTGGCGCGCGACCTGGGACGCTACGGTATCCGCGTCAACACGCTGGTGCCCGGCTCGATCCTGACCGAGCGTCAGCTGCAGAAGTGGATCGGCCCCGAAGAGGAGGCATCGATCCAGGCCCATCAGTGCTTGAAGCTACGGCTCGAGCCTAGGCACATCGCCCCTACCGTCCTGTTCCTGGCCAGCGCCGATAGCGTCGCGATAACGGGCCAGGAGATAGCCGTGGATGGCGGCTGGGGCTGATTTTTCATTGCAATGATTTTCTCAAAACAAGAGGTGCAACATGCGCTTACAACAAGACAAGGAGCTCGCCATGCACATTTCAGGACAACGCTCGGCACAGTCGATGCGCGGTAAGCGCTGGCTGGCCGCTGCCGTTGCGCTCACTTCGGGTCTGGCTGCATTCGCTGCGGCAGCCGATACCACCGTACGCGTGCTGAGAGTCGAGATCAGTGACGTCGAAAAACGCTATTACGACAACATCATTGCCGAGTACGAGGCACAGAATCCGGGCGTCAACGTGGTTTTCGAGTACATCGCCAACGAGGCCTACAAGACGCGCCTACCGACACTTCTGCAGTCCAACCAGCGCCCCGACATTTTCTACAGCTGGGGTGGCGAGGGGCTGCGCGATCAGGTCGAGGCCGGCTTCGTGCGCGACCTCACCGAGGAGATGCAGGACGGTTGGCAGGATCTATATCCCGAGTCGGCCGTACGCGCCTTCACGCTGGACGATCGGGTCTACGGTGCGCCGCTCTACGCTACCGTGGTGGGCTTCTGGGCCAACACCGCACTGACCGAACAGGCCGGCGTCGACATCGAAGCCATCGAGACCTGGGAGGACCTGCAGGAGGCGGTGGTCGCCCTGCGCGAAAGCGGCATCACCCCTGCAGTGGTGGGTGGCCAGGATGGCTGGCCGATGCACTTCTACTGGGGTTACCTGGCTACGCGCCTGGCCGGCGGCGAGGGCATCGAGGCGGCCAGTGAGGGCGAGAACGGCGGCTTCGAGGGTGAGCCCTTCGTGCGCGCCGGCGAACTGCTGCAGTCCTTCGTCGAGCTCAATCCCTTTCAGTCGGGTTTCATGGCGACCTCCTACGAGCGCGCCAGCGCCATGTTCGGCGATGGTGAGGCGGCCCTGCACCTGATGGGCGACTGGGACTACATTCCCTCCAAGGAGCGCTCGATGACGGGCGAGGGCGTGCCCGACGAGGATCTCGAGTTCATTCGTTTTCCCCGAGTGGACGATGGTGCCGGCAACGATGACAGCTTCGGCGGCATGAACGGCTTTGCCGTGACCCGCGATGCCTCCGACGAGGCGGTGGACTTCCTGCGCTTCCTGCTCAACGAGGAGAACCAGCGCGAGGCGGCGCGGCTCGGCATCTTCGTGCCGGTGGCGCACGGCTCCGAGGAGGAGCTCGACACGCCCTATGCGCGCAAGGTGGCGCAGATCCTCAGCGAGTCGAACTTCCACCAGGTGTTCCTCGACCAGGCGCTGGGCACTTCCGTCGGCGCCACGGTGAACGATATCAGCGGCGACCTGGCTCTGGGCGAGATCACGCCCGAGGAGGCGGCTGCCCAGGTCGAAGAGGCCTGGATGTTCCGCTGAGCCGTTCGTCGGACGCATCCACGATCTCTGAGCATGCCCGGTGCCGCGCTCACGCCGCGCCGGGCCCCGTTCTCCGAAGGGAATCCGTCATGAGTACCCTGACCCGACCTGCCGTGCACAGGAGAAGCAACGCCGATCGTCTGCGGCAGGGGCTGGCCAACGGCAAGTTCACCGCCGTGCTGATCCTGCTGCCGCCGGCGCTGATCCTGTTCTCGTTGTTCGTCATCCTGCCGCTGGCCGACGCGGCCTATTACAGCGCCTTCTCCTGGAACGGCTACGGCACGCCGACCAACTTCGTCGGCACCCAGAACTACGAGCGCCTGCTCGACCACTCGGTGTTCCACACTGCGCTATGGAATACCGCCAAGCTGATCCTCGTCTCCTTGATCATCCAGATGCCGCTGGCGCTTGGCCTGGCGCTGCTGGTGTATCGCAAGACACCGACCAACACGTTATTCCGGCTGGTGTTCTTCCTACCCTACATTCTTGCCGAAGTGGCCGCCGGGTTGATCTGGAGCTTCGTCTTCGACGGCGACTACGGCATCACCGCCCTCATGTTCCAGACCCTGGGGCAGGAGTCGGTCTATGTGCTGGCCGACCGTCAGTGGGCTTTTCCGGCGATCATGACGGTCATCGTGTGGAAGTACTTCGGCTTCCACATGATGATCTATATCGCCGCGCTGCAGAGCGTGCCCAAGGACCTGATCGAGGCGGCCAAGCTCGAGGGGGCCAAGCCGCGCCAGGTGGCACTGTTCGTACAGATTCCCATGATCAAGCACGCCATCGTGGTGAGCGGCTTCTTCGCCATCATCGGTTCGCTGCAGATCTTCGACATCATCATCCCGATGACCAACGGCGGGCCATCCAACTCGACCCATACCATCGTCACCTATCTATACACCTTCGGCCTGTCTCGGCTCAACATCGGCTTCGGTAGTGCCGCCGCCGTGGTGTTGTTCGTGCTCGCCATCGGCATTGCGCTGTTCTACCAGCGCGCCACGGCGAAGGAGGAGCGCCCATGAACAGCGCGACCTTCCGCAACACCCTGCGCGTGATCGTATTGATCCTGGTGGCCAGCCTGGTCATCGGCCCGCTGCTGGCGTCCTTCTTCGGTGGCTTCAAGACCAACGCCGAACTGCGCACCAATCCGCTGTGGCTGCCTGACGCCTGGAATCCGCAGAACTACGTCGCGATCTTCCTCGACGGCAACTTCTGGCGCTACATGGGCAACTCGTTCTTCATCTCGTCGATGACGGTGCTGCTGACCCTGGTGGTGGGTGCGGCGGCGGCCTACGTGTTCTCGCAGATCCGCTTCTTCGGCTCGCGGATGATCCACTCCTATCTGCTGCTGGGACTGATGTTCCCCTTCGCCGCGGCGATTCTGCCGTTGTTCATCAAGGTGCGCGACCTGGGTCTGCTGGATACCTACTGGGCGGTGATCCTGCCGCAGACCGCCTTCGGCCTGTCGCTGGCGATCCTGCTGTTCAAGGCGTTCTTCGATCAGCTGCCCAAGGAGCTGTTCGAGGCCGCCTACGTCGACGGCTGCAGCTACCTGCGCTTCTTCTGGTCGTTCACCCTGCCGCTGTCGACGCCGATCCTGGCCACCGTGGGGGTGTTCGTCTTCGTGCAGAGCTGGAACAACTTCCTGCTGCCGCTGGTGGTGCTCAACGACCGCTCCATCTACACCTGGCCGCTGGGCATGATGCAGTTCCAGGGCGAGTACCTGACCCAGTGGAACATGATCCTGGCGTTCGTGACGCTGACCATCACGCCGGCGGTGATTTTCTTTCTCGCCGCGCAGAAATACATCGTGGCCGGGCTGACCGGCGGCTCCGTCAAGGGATGACACCGATGACCGATACCATCCGCAATCCGATTCTTCCTGGCTTCAACCCCGATCCCTCGATCTGCCGGGTGGGCGAGGACTACTACATTGCCACCTCCACCTTCGAGTGGTACCCGGGGGTGCAGATCCACCATTCGCGAGATATGGCCAACTGGCGGTTGGTGAGCCGGCCGTTGGCCCGGGCCGCCCAGCTCGACATGCGCGGCAATCCCGATTCCTGCGGCATTTGGGCGCCTTGCCTGTCCCATGCCGACGGCCTGTTCTGGCTGATCTACACCGACATGAAGCGCTACGAGGGCAACTTCAAGGACGGCCACAACTACCTGGTCACCGCGCCCGCCATCGAGGGGCCCTGGAGCGACCCGGTATATCTCAACTCCAGCGGCTTCGACCCCTCGCTGTTCCACGACGACGACGGCCGCAAGTGGCTGGTCAACCTCAAGTGGGACTATCGTCAGCGCGAGGGCGGCGACCGTTTCGGCGGCATCCTGCTACAGGAGTACGACGTCGAGCGTAGGCAGTTGGTCGGTCCGATCCGCAACATCTTTGCTGGCACCGGCATGAAGCTCACCGAGGGGCCGCACCTCTATCGCCGCGACGGCTGGTACCACCTGCTGGTGGCCGAGGGTGGTACCGGCTACGACCACGCCGTGACCATGGCGCGCTCGCGAGAGATCGCCGGCCCCTATGAGGTACACCCGGACAATCCGGTGCTGACCACACGCCAGGATCCAGACAATCCGCTGCAGCGCGCCGGCCACGCCGATCTGGTGGAAACGCCAGCCGGCGAGACCTGGATGGTGCATCTGTGCAGCCGCCCGCTGCCCGGCACGCGGCGTTCGCCGCTGGGGCGCGAGACGGCGATCCAGAAGGTCGAGTGGGGAGAGGACGGCTGGCTGCGCCTGGCTCATGGTGGCAACGTCCCGGCGCTGGAGGTGGCCATCTCTGGTGACAAGAATGGTGTGACGCAGCAGGCCCCGGCCGAGGAGGAGCGCTACACCTTCGCGTCCGGTGAGCTGCCGGCGGCGTTCCAGTGGCTGCGTACACCCGAGCCCGAGCGGCTCTTCTCTCTCGACGCGCGGCCCGGCTACCTGCGCCTGTTCGGCCGCGAATCGGTGGGCTCCTGGTTCGAGCAGGCGCTGGTGGCAAGGCGCCAGGACGGCTGGCACTGCAGCGCCGAGACCGAGCTTGAGTTCGAGCCCGACGACATCCAGCAGTTCGCCGGGCTGATCGCCTACTACAACCGCTTCAAGTTCCACTATCTCGCGGTGAGCCTGAACGACGAGGGTGACAAGGTGCTCAGCGTGATGAGCTGCCACGACGAGTGGCCCAGCGGGCAGCTCGACATCGCCGAGCCCGGCCTAGTGCTCGAGCCCGGCCTGCCGGTGCGCCTCGGCCTCGACATTCGCGAGCGCGAGCTGCAGTTCCGCTTCGCCCAGGGCAGCGCCGAGTGGCGACCGATCGGCCCGGTGCTGGACGCCGGTTTGCTCTCCGACGAAGGCAGCGGCCGCGCCCACGGCTACTTCACCGGCAACTTCCTGGGTATGGCGGCGCACGATATCAGCGGACGCGCCACGCCGGCCGACTTCGCCGGGTTCCGCTATCGCCGCAACACCCGTTGAACCTGATTACGCCATAACCAAACACAACAGGCGCCAAGATGAGAGCACGCTATGGCTGACGTAACATTGGTCGACATCGAGAAGACCTTCCGTGGCAAGACCACGGTGATCCCCAACCTCAACCTGCGCATCGAGGACGGCTCCTTCACCGTGCTGGTGGGTCCCTCCGGCTGCGGCAAGTCGACCCTGCTGCGCATGATCGCCGGGCTCGAAACGGTGACCCGCGGCGCGATTTCCATCGGCGGGCGCGATGTCACCACCGCCGAGCCCAGCGAGCGCAACATCGCCATGGTGTTCCAGTCCTATGCGCTCTATCCGCACATGACGGTGGCGCGCAACATCGACTTCGGCATGCGCCTGGCCAAGGTGCCCGCCGAGGAGCGCAAGGCAAAGGTGGCCGAAGCGGCGCGTCTGCTCAACCTGGAAGAGCTGCTCGAGCGCAAGCCGGCCGAGCTCTCCGGCGGCCAGCGCCAGCGCGTGGCCATTGGTCGCGCCATCGTGCGCAACCCCGGGGTATTCCTGTTCGACGAACCGCTCTCCAACCTCGATGCGGCGCTGCGCAATCGCATGCGCGTGGAGCTGGCCGAGCTGCACCAGCGGCTCGACGCTACCATGATCTACGTCACCCACGATCAGGTCGAGGCGATGACCCTGGCCGACTGCATCGTGGTGATGAACGCCGGGCAGATCGAACAGGTCGGCACGCCGATGAATCTCTACCAGCGGCCCGAGACGCTGTTCGTGGCCGGCTTCATCGGCTCGCCGAAGATGAATCTGATCGAAGGCGACGTGGCCAAGGCCCATGGCGCCACCACGCTGGGCATTCGCCCGGAACACCTCGAGGTGAGCCGCGAAGCGGGGGAGTGGCGCACCAGGGTGAGGGTGGTCGAGATGCTCGGTGCCGACGCCTTTGCCTATGTCGACAGCGATGCCACCGGCCCGCTCACCGTACGTCTACCCGGCGATGCCGAGGTGCGCAGCGGTGACATTCTCTACCTGACGCCGCGTTACGAGCTGCTGCACGCTTTTGGCCTCGATGGGCGACGACTGCCGGACGAGGCCCTGGCCAGGCCTCGGGCCAGCATGGCTTGAGCCGGGAGAGAGTAGTGCAATGACGACGATCACTCTCGACAACGGCAGGCTGCGGCTGGTGGTCAACCCGCTGGTCGGCGGCTCCGTGGTGCGCTACGACAGGCTCACCGAGCACGGCCCCGAGCCGCTGATGCGCCCGGGCAGCGACACCGAGCGCGACCCCAACCGGCTGGCCATGTATCCGCTGGTGCCGTGGTCCAACCGTATCGGCGGGGGCGGCTTCACCTGGCAGGGTCACTACTACCCGCTAGCGGCCAATCTGGAAGGTGAATCCCTGCCGATCCACGGCGACGGCTGGCAGAGGGCATGGCGGGTGGAGTGGCAAGCACAGCACGAACTGCGCCTGACGCTGCGCTCGTATGAGCAGCCGCCGTTCGATTACCGGGCGGAGCTCACTTATCGCCTGGTGGATGACACCCTCGAGGTGACCCTCGCCGTGACCCATCTGGGAGAAACACCGGCTCCCTATGGCCTGGGCCTGCATCCCTGGTTCCCGCGCAGCGCCGAGGTACGTCTCGAGGCTATCGCCGAGGGCGTGTGGGAGGTCGACGCCGACCAGTTACCCACCGAGTGGCACCGGCTCGAAGCGATCGAGAGCTGGAATTTCTCGCGAGGCAAGAGGCTGCCGAGCGGCAGGATCGACAACCTCTTCACCGGTTGGAATGGCCGTGCCGAGCTGCATTGGCCCGAGCGCGGCGTGACGCTCGAGGTGTGTGCCGATACCTCGCGCTACCTGGTGTTCTCGCCGGGCGAGCAGGCGGATTTCTTCTGCTTCGAGCCGGTTTCCCACGAGGTTGACGCGCACCGCCGTAGCGATCCGCAGCGCCAAGGGATAGTTGAGCTGTGCACCGGGGAGTCTCTTTCGATGCGCTGCCGTTTCCGCTGCCGCGCCAGCTAAATCCACCCCTATCGATATCAAGGAGCTATCTACCGTCACATTCCGACCACTTAGTTCAAAGAAATTACCAATAACAAGCCATACCGATGCAATCATTCTCGAGGAGCACAACAATGAAAACGCCACGACACTCAGCATACTCCCTGGCCCGTCTGGGGCTAATCGGGCTTGGCTGCCTTGCTTTAGGCACCGCCCAGGCTCAGGAAGACTTTATCTCAGGCATTGATTTCACCGGCTATGCTCGGTCCGGCGTCGGCAACACCGCAGGCGGCGGCGACCAGGCCTGCTTTCGAGCCAGCGGCGCGGGAGCCAAGTATCGCCTGGGCAACGAGTGTGAGACCTATGCCGAGCTGGGCCTGGGTGCCACTCTGTTCGAAGAGGGCGACAGGTCGTTCTATTTCAACAGCATGGTGGGGTACTTCACGAATCAGCTGAACGACTCCGAGGATACCGAGGTCTCCCTCCGGCAGCTGTACGTGCAGGGCAACAACGTGGTCGACGCCTTGCCCGGCGCCACCCTGTGGGCGGGTAAGCGCTTCTACCGCCGCCACGACATACACATCAACGACTTCTTCTACTGGGACTCCACCGGCCCCGGTGGCGGTATCGAGAACATCGACGTGGGTACCGGCAGGCTGCATTTGGCGTGGATGCGCGCCACCGGCACCGACGACACGGAATATCCCGATGCCGACAACCGTATCTCCAACGACACCCTGGACATCCGCTGGTCGGACATTCCCGTCAATCCCGGCGGCAGCCTGGTGCTGGGCTACAACTACGGTCGCGCCCAGCTCAGCGAAGCCCAGGAGGCGTATTACCAGGGCAGCGAGGCCAAGCGGGGCCACATGGTGACCCTGCAGCATGAGCAGAGCAATTGGTTCGGCGGCACCAACAAGCTGGCGCTGCAGTATGCCACCGACGGCATCATCAACGCCGGCACCGGCCAGGGGCGCATGAATGCCGGGGTCTCTCCGGACGTGCCCGGTGGCGAGATGTGGCGCGTGATCAATCACGGCAACGTCTGGCTCGCGCCCGACAGGTTCGACTTGCTGTATGCCGCCATCTATGAGGAGAAGCGTTTCGACGACGACTCCGGGGCCACCTGGATGTCGGTCGGCGTTCGCCCGACCTACTACTGGACCGGCAATCTCAGCACGGCTGTGGAGATAGGCCATGACTACGTCGATCCCGAGAACGGCGATCCCAGCCGCCGCTTGACCAAGGCCACCCTGGCGCAGCAGTGGTCGGCAGGCGTGGGTGGTTTCGCGCGACCGGTGATTCGCGCTTTCGTCACCTATGCAGACTGGAACGGCGACGCTTTCCTGGCGGATCGTACCAGCCGCTCCATCGATGCGGGCGCGGCGGGCGACGCCATCAACATCGACGACAGCGACGGTGTGACCTTTGGCCTCCAGATGGACGTGTGGTGGTAACGCGCACCAGGACACCCTTCATCGCGGGGTTTCCTCCCCTTGGCGCCCGCACGGGCGCCCTTTTTGCGGAGTACGTGTGATGCAGGAACGCAAGGTAATGAGCCGCTCGGCCTATATCTTCATGATCTGCTGTATCGCTGCCATCGGCGGCTTCTTGTTCGGCTTCGACAGTGGCGTCATCAACGGCACGGTCGACGGCCTGCAGGCCGCCTTCGGTTCCGACAGTGTGGGCACCGGCTTCAACGTCGCTTCGATGCTGCTCGGCTGTGCCGTGGGTGCCTTCTTTGCCGGACGCCTGGCGGATCGCTTCGGTCGCCGCACGCTGCTGATCGTGGCAGCGGTGTTCTTCCTCGTCAGCGCCTGGGGCTCGGGCGTTGCCGGAAGCTCCATGGAGTTCGTCTTCTATCGGGTCCTGGGCGGTATGGCGGTAGGGGCGGCCAGCGTGATGACCCCGGCCTATATCAGCGAAGTGGCGCCTGCCGCCTATCGCGGGCGGCTCGCTACCATCCAGCAGGTAGCGATCATCTCGGGGCTGTTCGTGGCCTTTCTCAGCAACTACGTGCTGGCCCATGTATCGGGCTCGGCCATGGCCGAGCTGTGGCTGGGCTTCGCCACCTGGCGCTGGATGTTCTGGATCGAGCTGCTGCCGGCGGCGGTGTTCCTGCTGGCGCTGCTGTTCATTCCCGAGAGCCCGCGCTACCTGATCAGCAGCGGTAAACAGGGTGAGGCGCGCCGCGTGCTGGGCCTGGTGATGCCCGAGGGCGAGGTGAGCGCCAAGATGGCGGAGATCGATGCGACCCTGGCTCGCGATCACAAGCCGCGTCTGCGCGACGTACTCGACCGTACCACCGGCAAGGTGCACGGCATCGTCTGGGTGGGCATCGGGCTGGCCGTGTTCCAGCAGCTGGTGGGCATCAACGTGGTGTTCTACTACGGCGCCGTGTTGTGGCAGTCGGTGGGCTTCTCCGAGGCCGATGCGCTGCTGATCAACGTCATCTCGGGAGCGGTAAGCATTGGCGCCTGCCTGCTCGCCATCGCCCTGATCGACAAGATCGGGCGCAAGCCGCTGCTGTGGGCGGGCTCGGTGGGCATGGCCCTGACCCTGGCCTGCATGGCCTTCGCCTTCTCCACGGCGACCCTGGTCGATGGCCGCCTGCGCCTCGGCGACGACATGGGTGTGTTCGCCCTGCTGGCGGCCAATGCCTACGTGTTCTTCTTCAACGTCTCCTGGGGCCCGGTGATGTGGGTGATGCTCGGCGAGATGTTCCCTAACCAGATGCGCGGCTCGGGCCTGGCCATCGCCGGGCTGTTCCAGTGGCTGGCCAACTTCGGCATCACCATGACCTTTCCCATCATGCTGGCCACGATCGGCCTGGCCGGTGCCTACGGCTTCTACGCCCTGTGCGCGGTGATATCGGTGTTCTTCGTGTTGCGCCTGGTCAAGGAGACGCGGGGCAAGGAGCTCGAAGAGATGGCTTACGAGTGAGCGGGGCAAACGCTCGCTGAATGACGACGAATAAAAAGGAGCAATATTATGTCGCTTTCACGACGTCGGTTTCTGCAGAGCAGCGTCGCCCTGGCCGGTCTTGCCCAACTCAAGGGAGTGGCCATGGCGCGTGCACTCGAGACGACCGGGCTCAAGCAGGTATTCCAGGATGACTTCTTGATCGGCACGGCCATCAGCAACCGCACGCTGGCCACCCGCGATCAGACGTTGCTCGACATCATCGCCCATGAGTTCAATGCCATCACCGCCGAGAACTGCATGAAGTCCGGTGAGATCCAGCCAGCCCAGGGCGAATGGGACTGGGAACTGGCCGACCGCTTCGTGGCGTTCGGGCGTGAGCAGGACATGACGCTGGTCGGCCATGCTCTGGTGTGGCACTCCCAGACGCCTGACGATCTGTTCGTCCATACCGATGGACGGCAGGTGTCGCGTGCCGAGCTCGAGCGCCGTATGGAGACCCATATCGCTACCCTGATGGAGCGTTACCGGGGCCAGGTGCCTATCTGGGACGTGGTCAACGAGGCGATCGATGAGGATCGGGGCTGGCGGCGCAGCCCCTGGTTTGAGATCTTCGGCGGCGCTGACTACATGGAAAGGGCCTTTCACCTGGCGCACGAGATCGACCCCAGGGCGCAATTGCTCTACAACGATTACAACATGCACGATCCGGGGAAACGCGAGTTCCTGGTCGAGGTGTTACGCGACTATCGTCGGCGGGGCGTACCGATACAGGGTGTCGGCCTGCAGGGGCATGTGGGGCTCGACTTTCCCGACCTCGTGGAGTTCGAGCGCAGTATCGAAGCCTATGCGGCTGAGGGCATGCGCATCCACATCACCGAGATGGAGGTCGATGTGCTGCCGGTCGCCTGGGAGCACACTGGAGCTGATATTGCCACGGACTTCGATTATGCCGATGAGCTCGACCCCTTCACCGAGGGCTTGCCGGCGGAGGTCGAGGCACGGCTCACCGAGCGCTATGTCGAAATGTTCGAGCTCTTTCTGCGCCATCGCGACAAGATCGACCGCGTCAGTACCTGGGGAACCTACGATGCCGAGTCCTGGAAGAACGACTTCCCGGTGCGGGGGCGTACCAACTACCCGCTGCTGTTCGACCGCCAGCGGCGGCGCAAGCCCGCCTATCACGCGGTGGCGGCACTGGGCGGATGATTCCTGAAGCATTAGGGTTGTCATCACGCATACGAGTTCCAGGCTGCGGCCCGGCAATTTAAGGATCATTGACATGACCCAACGCAAGATCACGCCCGACCAGCTTCGCTCGCGCTGGTGGTTCGACAACCCCGAATCGCCCGGCACCACGGCGCTGTGCATCGAGCGCTACATGAACTACGGCATCACGCTGGAGGAGCTCGCCGGCGGCAAGCCGATCATCGGCATCTGCCAGTCGGGCTCCGACCTGACGCCGTGCAACCGCCACCACATCGAGCTGGTCAAGCGGGTCAAGGAGGGCATTCGTGCCGCCGGCGGGGTGCCGTTCGAGTTCCCGCTACACCCGATCCACGAGAACGCGCGGCGGCCCACCGCCGCGCTGGATCGCAACCTGGCCTACCTGGGCCTGGTCGAGGTGCTGCACGGCTACCCGCTCGACGGCGTGGTGCTTACCACCGGCTGCGACAAGACGACCCCGGCGAGCCTGATGGCGGCGGCCACGGTCAACATTCCCGCCATCGTGCTTTCTGGTGGGCCGATGCTCAACGGCTGGCGCGGTCCTGATCGGGTCGGCTCCGGTACCATCATCTGGGAGCTGCGCAAGCGTCTCGCGGCGGGTGACATCGATTACGCCGAGTTCCTCGCCCGGGCCACCGATTCGGCGCCCTCGGTGGGGCACTGCAACACCATGGGTACCGCTTCGACCATGAACTCCATGGCCGAGGCGCTGGGCATGAGCCTGCCCGGCTCGGCAATGATTCCCGCGCCCTACAAGGAGCGCGCCATGGTGGCCTACGACACCGGCGCGCGTATCGTCGACATGGTGTGGGAAGATCTGCGACCCAGCGACATTCTCACCCGCCAGGCGTTCGAGAATGCCATCGTGGTGTGCTCGGCGCTGGGCGGCTCCTCCAACGCGCCGATCCATATCAACGCCATCGCCCGTCACTCGGGCATCGAACTGACCAATGACGACTGGCAGGCGCTGGGCCATGCCATCCCGCTGCTGGCCAACGTGATGCCCGCCGGGGCCTACCTTTCCGAGGAATTCTACCGTGCCGGCGGCGTGCCGGCGGTGGTCTGCGAACTGCTCAGCACCGGCAAGCTCCACGGCGAAGTCCTTACCGTCAATGGCCGCATGCTGGCCGACAACGTGGCGGGCTGCGAGACCCGCGACCCCGAGGTGATCCGCCGCTACGACAATCCGCTGGTCGAGCATGCCGGCTTCCTCAACCTCAAGGGCAACCTGTTCGATTCGGCGCTGATGAAGACCAGCGTGATCTCCGCCGACTTCCGCGCGCGCTTCCTCTCCAACCCCGACGATCCCAACGCCTTCGAGGGCAAGGTGGTGGTGTTCGACGGCTCGGAGGACTACCACGCGCGTATCGACGACCCGGCCCTGGACATCGACGAGCGCACCATTCTGGTGATGCGCGGGGCCGGTCCGGTGGGCCACCCCGGCGGCGCCGAGGTGGTCAACATGCAGCCCCCCGAAGCGCTGATCAAGCGTGGCATCGAGTCGCTGCCGTGCCTGGGCGACGGGCGCCAGTCGGGTACCTCCGGTTCGCCGTCGATCCTCAACGCGGCCCCCGAGGCGGCCACCGGCGGCGGCCTGGCGCTGCTCGAGGACGGTGATCGCCTGCGCGTCGATCTGAATCGCGGCGAAGTGCGCCTGCTGGTCGAGGACGCCGAGATCGAGGCGCGCCGCGAGCGTCTGCAGAGCCAGGGCGGCTACCGCTATCCCGGCCACCAGACGCCGTGGCAGGAGATCCAGCGCACCTTGGTCGAACCGCTGGATCGCGGCATGACGCTGGAGGGAGCCACCAAGTACCGTGACGTGGCACGTCGCACCCCCCCGCGGGACAACCATTGAGGCCAAAAGGGAATTCACCGAGCGAACGGAGACGAGCGATGCAAGACGGTGTGATCGAAGTGGCGGTGAAGCTCGACATGAGCCTGGGCGAGAGCCCGGTGTGGTCGGTGGCTCGCCAGACCCTCTACTGGACCGACATCAACAACGGCCACGTCTATGCCTGGCGTCCGCAGGAGGGTGGGGCGCCGACGCGCGCCGAGCTGGGCGAGAAGGTGGGCTGCGTGGCCCTCGACGAGACAGGGCTGGTGGCCGCTGCGGCCTCGGGCATCCTGCGCCTGCCCGAAAATGGCGAGCCCGAGCGGCTGGCCAACAACCCGGAGTGGGTGAAAGAACGACGGCAGGCGGGGCAGGGCAACCGCTTCAACGACGGTCGCTGCGACCCCGCCGGGCGCCTGTGGGTGGGCACCATCGATGCCGACGAGTCGAGCCCCAGCGCGGCGCTCTACTGTCTCGACAAGGGTGAACTCAGCCGTCGCCTGACGGGCCTTGGTATCTCCAACGGCCTGGCCTTCAGCCCCGACCGGCGCTGGCTCTACCACACCGACTCGCTGAGCCGGCGCATCCTGCGCTACCCTTTCGACGTTGAAAGCGGCACCTTGGGCGAGGGCGAGACCTGGGTCGACCTGGAAAGGCTGGGACTGCCCGGCGTGCCCGACGGTGCAGCGGTGGACAGCGAGGGCTGCTACTGGAGCGCGCTATACGACGGCGGGCGCATCGTGCGCTTCTCGCCCGAGGGCGAACTGGTGGCGGAGCACCCGGTGCCGTGCCCGCACCCGACCATGGTGGCCTTCGGTGGGGCCGATCTGTGCACGCTCTACATCACCACTGCCACCCAGCACCTGGACGCCGAGGGCAAGGCGCGCTGGCCGCAGGCCGGCAGCTTGCTGCAGATGAGAACCGGCGTGGCGGGGATTGCCGAGCCCGGCTTCAAGGGCTAGTCCCTCACCGGCTGCTATGACTCCGCGTGCGAGTTGGTCGGCGCTTTGTTGCAATTTGTATTAGCGGGGTTGGAGAAGATAGTTAGCGTCCTCATAAAGGCAGGGAAGGTCAATTTCGTTCGCCAAAGGAGTCGGCAAATGTCGCAAACCACGCTATTCACCCCGCTTCATCTGGGTGACCTGAATCTCCCCAATCGCGTGATCATGGCCCCGCTGACCCGCTCGCGCACCCCGGACAGCGTGCCCGGTAAGTTGCAGCAGATCTACTACGGCCAGCGTGCCGGTTCGGGGCTGATCATCAGCGAGGCCACCAATATTTCCCCCACCGCTCGCGGTTACGTCTACACGCCGGGCATCTGGACCGACGAGCAGGAAGCCGGCTGGAAGGGCGTGGTCGAGGCCGTGCATGCAAAGGGCGGTCGTATGGCGCTGCAGCTGTGGCATGTGGGGCGCGTCTCCCACGAGATGGTTCAGCCCGACGGTCAGCCGCCCGTAGCGCCCAGCGCCCTAAAGGGAGAAGGCGCCGAGTGCTTCGTCGAGTTCGAGGACGGCAGTGCAGGGCCACACCCCACCAGTACGCCGCGGGCGCTGGAGACTCATGAGATCCCCGGCATCGTCGAGGACTACCGCCAGGCCGCCGTGCGTGCCAAGCGCGCCGGGTTCGACATGGTCGAAGTGCACGCTGCCAACGCCTACCTGCTCAACCAGTTTCTGGCGACCGGTACCAACCGGCGTACCGATCAGTACGGTGGTTCCCTCGAGAATCGCGCGCGTTTCCCGCTGGAGGTGATCGATGCGGTTGCCGAAGTGTTCGACCCTGCACGAGTCGGCGTTCGCCTGACCCCGTTCATCGAGTTGTTCGGCCTTACCGACGACGAGCCCGAGGAGATGGCCTACTACCTGGCCGAGCAGTTCTCCAAGCGTGGTTTGGCCTACATCCATCTCAACGAACCCAACTGGGCCGGTGGCAGCATTACCTTCCCCGAGGGCTTCCGCCAGGGGATGCGTCAACGCTTCCGCGGTGCGTTGATTTACTGCGGCAACTACGATGGCGAGCGTGCACGCCGGCGCCTGGAAGATGGTACTGCCGACGCCGTGGCTTTCGGCCGTTCCTTCCTCGCCAACCCCGACCTGCCCGAGCGGCTGCGTGTGGGTGCCAAGCTCAATGAGCCCGATTCGAGCACCTTCTACGGCGGTGCCGAAAAAGGCTACACCGACTATCCCTTCCTGAATAACGGCCACGACCGCCTGGGCTAGCCAGCGCGGGCGGCGGCTCTGTTGCTACTGGCCGAGCCGCTGCCCCAGCGCCTGCATGAAGCGCGTGCCCGCCGCGAGCTGTTCGATCTCGATGTATTCGTCGGGCTGGTGGGCCTGGCGAATGCTGCCGGGACCGCAGATCACGGTGGGCAGCCCCACGCGCTGGAACTGGCCGGCCTCGGTGGCGTAGGCGACCGCGCCGCTGGGCTGTTCGCCGAGCAGCTCGCGGCACAGGTCGAGTACTGCGACATTGTTGTCATCGGCCAGTGCCGGCACCGTGAGGTTGAGTGCCTCGGTGACGATGCTCGTCTCGGGGGCGCGGCGCTGCATCTCGGCCTCCAGTTCGGCGGCATAGGCATTCACGCGTTCGAACAGCTCCTCGAAGCGGTCTCTGGGCAGGTGGCGAATCTCCCACTCGAAGGTGCACTCCCGGGCCATGATGTTGATCGCGGTACCGCCGGCGATCTTGCCCACGTGCAGGCTGGAGTGGGCGACGTTGAAGGCTTCATCGATGCGCCCCTCGGCGCGCAGCTCGGCCATGACATCTTCGATCTTCGTCACCAGCCGTGCGGCTACGTGGATTGCCGACACGCCCTGGTCGATCTGGCTGGAGTGCGAGGCGCGACCGGTCACGGTGGTACGCAGGTTGGTGGCGCCCTTGTGAGCCACCACCGGTTGCATCAAGGTCGGTTCGCCGACGATCACTGCGGCCGGGCGTGGGTGGTCGGCCATCAGCCGCTCGATCATGCGCGGCGCGCCGATGCAGCCCACTTCCTCGTCGTAGGAGAGCGCCAGGTAGATCGGCTTGTCCAGGCCGCGCTTCAGCCACTCGGGCAGTTCGGCCAGGGCGCAGGCGATGAAGCCCTTCATGTCGCAGGTGCCGCGTCCGTAAAGCTTGCCGTCGCCCTTGTCGACCAGAGTGAACGGGTCGGTGGACCAGGGTTGGCCGTCGACCGGCACCACGTCGGTATGCCCCGAGAGCACCACACCGCCCTGTACGTCAGGCCCGATGCGCGCTAGCAGGTTGGCCTTCCTGCCGTCGTCGCTTTCCACCCGCCAATGCTCGACCCCGTGCTCGTCGAGGTAGCTCTCGACGAAGGCGATCAGATCGAGGTTGGAATCGCGGGAAACGGTGGCAAAGCCAACCAGGCGTTCGAGCATCTCGGCGGCGGTCATGATTCTCTCCTTCAGGGTATTGCCTGAAGCCTATCACGCTAGTGGCGAGCGAGCAGAGCGCCTGCTGTCATGAGGGCTTATCAGGCCCTGCGCTGGTGCAGCCGACGCTCCAGTTGTTCCAAAAGGGTGGTCTCACCTCGCAGCCACGGACCGAGCAGGCGCATGGAGAGCGGAATGAACAGGAACACCATTAGCGGGGTCAGCGCCAACGTGCTGAACATGACCTTGGGTAACAAAGGCAAGTGCACAAGAAAAGGGCCTGCAAGCCACTGGAACGCAAGTGATACCGGAAAGAAGGCCAGCCAGATGGCAATCGCCTGCTTCCAGCGCGGCGGCGTCTTGCCGGTGGCCTCCTGGAACCATCCATCGAGGCCAATGGCGCGGTGAGCATGCGGTGCCTCATAAAGGCCTCGTCCGCGAGCAAGCCAGGCTCGACGCGAGGCGGAGTGCTCCCAGGCGGCCATCGTCTCGGCGTCCTTGAAGCGAAAGATGAGCTGATATTCATCGTCACCGGGTGGAGGGGCTAGCACGCCGGAGCCCAGGTAGCCGGTGAAGTCGGCTGCCAGCTCGCGGCCCTCTTCGAGCCAGGCGATGAAATCGAGGTAACGCCCACTCGCCACGCGGCGCGCCACCATCAGAGTGACAGGGGAGGATGACATTGTGTATCTCCTTGGCTTATGGCTCGGCGCCCGGGTAGGGGCCGATATCACTCGAGCCGGGTAGGCCCTCATGAATTTATAGCAAGAAGTATACCATGCTTGATCTTTCCGCTACTGAAGGCGTCGGTTTGTAGGCAAATGTTCGGCGAAGGGAGGCTCGAGTCATCATCAGAAAGAGGCAAAAGCAATGACTCGACATGTTTTCATTGATTGTGACTATCGATCCGGTGCATAAAAACAAGTCCCTTCTAATTTATCTTGCCTGGTATACCTATCTTCACGTTGATGGCTGGCAAGGAAACATGCGCCTCGGGAAACCTCTCGGCAACAAAGAGGTGGCAGTGCAGGCCGGTGATGAGCCGGGCCTCACTACGGCAAGACTCCATCAGCTCAACGATTTTGCACTTGATACAACACAGCGCGTCACCGAAGGGAGAGCATCATGGATAAAAAAGTCGACAGCAGCGCGGGCAAATGCCCCGTCATGCATGGGTCACGCACCAAGCGTGGAGATACCGGCAACTCCAATCAGGATTGGTGGCCCAACCAACTGAATCTCGGCATTCTTCACCAGCATGCTCCCAAGTCCAATCCGCTGGGCGAGGCGTTCGACTACGCCGAGGCGTTCAAGTCCCTCGATCTTGCCGCCGTCAAGCAGGACCTCGAAGCGCTGATGACCGACTCCCAGGAGTGGTGGCCGGCGGACTACGGCCATTATGGCCCCTTCTTCATCCGTATGGCCTGGCACAGCGCCGGCACCTATCGTGTGGGCGACGGGCGTGGCGGTGCCGGCAGCGGCTCGCAGCGCTTCGCGCCGCTCAACAGCTGGCCCGATAACGGCAACCTGGACAAGGCGCGGCGCCTGCTGTGGCCGATCAAGCAGAAGTATGGGAACAAGCTCTCCTGGGCCGACCTCTACATTCTGGCGGGCAACGTCGCGCTGGAATCCATGGGCTTAAAGACCTTCGGCTTCGCCGGCGGACGTGAAGACGTCTACCAGCCGGAAGAGGATATCTACTGGGGCGCCGAGGACGAGTGGCTGGCCGACAGCGGACATGCCAAGAGCCGCTATTCCGGCGAGCGCGATCTCGAGAACCCGCTGGCCGCGGTGCAGATGGGCCTGATCTACGTCAACCCGGAAGGGCCGGATGGCAACCCGGACCCGCTGGCCTCGGCCAAGGACATCCGTGAAACCTTCGCCCGCATGGCGATGAACGACTACGAGACCGTGGCGCTGACCGCCGGTGGCCACACCTTCGGCAAGACCCATGGCGCCGGCGATCCGGTCAATGTGGGCCCCGAGCCGGAGGCCGCGCCCATGGAAGAGATGGGCTTCGGCTGGAAGAGCCGCTACAAGAGTGGCAAGGGCCGCGACACCATCACCAGCGGCCTGGAAGGCGCCTGGACCCCGACGCCGACGAAGTGGGACATGAGCTACTTCGACGTGCTGTTCGGCTACGAGTGGGAGCTGACCACGAGCCCAGCAGGCGCCAAGCAGTGGGTGCCCAAGAACCTGGCCGAGAAGGACATGGCACCGGATGCCGAAGATGCCTCGAAGCGTGTAGGCATCATGATGTCCACCGCCGACATGGCGATGCGCGAGGATCCGGAATACCGCAAGATCTCCGAGCACTTCCACAACAACCCGGACGAGTTCGCCGATGCCTTCGCCCGCGCCTGGTTCAAGCTGACCCACCGCGACATGGGGCCGAAGGCGCGCTACCTGGGCCCGGAAGTGCCGGCCGAAGAGCTGATCTGGCAGGATCCGGTGCCCGCCGTGGACCATGAGCTGATCGATGTTCAGGACATCGCCAGCCTCAAGAGCAAGATTCTCGGCTCGGGCCTGAGCGTTGCCGAGCTGGTGTATACCGCCTGGTCTTCGGCTTCCACCTACCGCGGCTCCGACATGCGCGGCGGGGCCAACGGAGCGCGCATTCGCCTGGCGCCGCAGAAAGATTGGGAAGCCAACCAGCCGGAGCAACTGGCCAAGGTGCTGACGACGTTGGAGAGCATTCAGAACGACTTCAACGCCACCCAATCGGGCAACAAGAAGGTATCGCTTGCCGACCTGATCGTGCTGGGCGGTGCCGCTGCCATCGAGAAGGCAGCCAGGGGTGCCGGCCACGATATCGAGGTGCCGTTCACGCCGGGCCGCGCCGACGCCAGCGAGGCGCAGACCGACGCTGAGTCCTTCGAGTGGCTGCGCCCCGAAGCCGATGGTTTCCGCAACTACCGCCGCGCTCGCTTCACCGTCTCCGACGAGGAGATGCTGATCGACAAGGCCCAGCTGCTGGGGCTCAGCGCGCCGCAGATGAGCGTGCTGGTGGGCGGGCTGCGGGTGCTCGAGGCCAACTACGGCAACTCGCGCCACGGCGTGTTCACCGAGCGCCCCGGGACGTTGACCAATGACTTCTTCGTCAACTTGGTCGACATGGGCACCCAGTGGCAGCCCGCCTCGGTGGATGCCGACGTGTTCGAAGGCCGCGACCGCAAGAGCGGCGAAGTGAAGTGGACCGGTACTCGGGTGGACCTGGTGTTCGGCTCCAACTCGCAGCTGCGCGCCATCGCCGAGATCTATGCCCAGGACGATGCCAAGGAGAAGTTCGTCAGCGACTTCATCGCCGCCTGGAACAAGGTAATGAACGCGGATCGCTTCGACCTGGTGTGATCCAGCGAGCTAGCGAGAAGAGAGAGGCGCCCCGGCAACGGGGCGTTTTTTCTCATTGGCCAATGCTCGGCTAACGAGGGTTCAACGTTCTTGGGCAGGCCTTCCTCAAGAAAGCAGGCTCGCTGCCGAAGATCAGTTCATGACGACACTGACCCTTCTCATTTTCGATCCACATGCCCTGGATGCCGTGCAGGGGGAACATCACCTCCCTTTGGTACTGGTCTCTTGGGCGATCGCGCTGGCGGCCTCCTATGCCGGCCTGGATCTGATCAAACTGGTCAGTAAAGCCAAGCACGCTGGCTGGCGCAGGCTCTGGTTGCTCGCTGGGGCCGGCATCATGGGATTGGGCGTATGGAGCATGCACTTCACCGGTATGCATGCCTATCGGCTTGCCTTCCCCGTGCAGCATGACCCGATCCTGACGCTCTTATCCATCGTGCCCGCCGTGGCGGGGAGCCTGGCGGCCATCTTGCTACTTTCGCGTGAGACGTCAACTCACCGAGAGCTGATGCTGGCCGGCATCAGCCTGGGGCTGGGGATCGGCATGATGCACTATGTCGGCATGGCCGCCATGCATATGCCGGCATCGCTTTATCATGAATTCTGGCTGTTCCTCCTGTCGCTATTCGTGGCCGTCGGTCTCGGCGTCGCTAGCGCCTATGCGTATCGCCTATGCCGCCAGGAGTGGGGTATGCGACGCGCCAAGACCTGCGCCTTCATCAGCGCCTTGTTCGTTTCCCTGGCCATCTGCAGCATGCACTATGTGGCCATGGGGGCTGCCTGGTTCGTCCCCCACCCAGGCGCGGCTTCGCTGCCGCCAATGGCGGAATCGCACTGGATGATCTATCTCATTGGCGGCTGTGTCGTTCTGGTCGCCTTGCTGACTGTGGTGGCGACACAGGCCCAGCGCCGTCTGCACCTCAGCGAGCAGCATGAACACATGACCCGCACGCGACTGCTGGAGGTGATCTCCGCGCTTCGCGACGGTGTCGCGCTCTTCGACGGCAAGGGACGTGTGCGGCTCAGCAATGCCGCGCTCGAGCAGCTGCTGGGGTGGGAGGTCGAGCAGAGTATCGGCAAGTCGGTGTGGAAGCTGGGCTTCGCGGTCAATAGCCGGGAACTGAGAGACATCATCAGGCAAGCGCTGGAGCAACAGGGAGAATGGAATGGCCTGATCGAAGCTCAGCATGAGAATGGCTGGCGCTTTCCCGCCTGGCTCAGCGTCAGCAGGGTGATCTATGCCGATAGCAATGAGCGGGACTATGTGGCGTTGATCTCCGATCGCTCCGCTGAACAGGAGGCTCAGCAGCGGATACGCTACCTCGCCTACCATGACACCCTGACCGAGTTACCCAATCGGCGTGCCCTGCAGGAGCGGTTGAATGGGTGTGAACGTCATCTGGGTAGCGGAACGGCCTTGTCGCTGTTGGTGCTGTTCGACATCGACCGTTTCAAGATCCTCAACGACAGCTTGGGTCAGGACATCGGCGATGAGCTGCTGCGCCAACTGGCGACACGTCTGCGCCAATGGGCTAATGACGATCTTCATGTCGCTCGTCTGGACGGCAACGAGTTCGCTCTGCTGGCGCGCTTGAGTGCCACCCACAGGTCGGCCGCCGGGCGTGAAGCGCGCGGGCTTACCGAACGTGTGCTGGCGTCACTCTCCGCCGATTATCTTCTGCACGGCCATACCTACCCCTGCCGACTCAGTGTCGGCATGCTGGTGTTCGATCCTTACATGGGTACGACTCCGGCAATGCTGTTCAAGCGTGCCGGTCTGGCGCTCCTCGAGGCCAAGCGACAGCGCGATGCGGTTCCTCAGCTGTTTTCTCCGGAGCTGGAGCAGGAGCGGGAGGCGAGGCTTACGCTCGAGCGTGAGCTGCGACATGCCATCGACAACGGTGAGTTGCGATTGCATCTCCAGCCCCAGGTCGATGCCGACCGGCACGTCATCGGTGCAGAAGCGCTGGTGCGTTGGCAGCATCCAGCTCGGGGCTTCGTCTCGCCAGGGGAGTTCATTCCGCTGGCGGAAGAGAGCGGGTTGATCCTGCCCTTGGGCAGTTGGGTCCTTCAGGAGGGCTGCCGTCTCTTGGGGGAGTGGCGGCGCCGTTCCGAATTCAGCGATCTCAAGCTCTCCCTGAACGTCAGCGTGCGTCAGTTCCAGCAGCCCGACTTCGTCGACCAGGTGCTCACGGCAATCTATCGTCACTCGGCGGCACCGGGCAGTCTGACTCTCGAGCTCACCGAGTCGCTGCTGCTCAAGGATCCGGAAGGTACCATCGAAAAGATGTTGCTGCTGCGTCGCATAGGCGTCAGCTTCGCGTTGGACGACTTCGGCACCGGCTACTCTTCCATGGTCTATCTCAAGGCACTGCCTCTGGATACCTTGAAGATCGACATTGCCTTCGTCCGTGACCTTAGCCATGACACCCAATCCACCCCCATTGCCGCAGCCATCGTGGCCCTGGCTCAGAGTCTGGAGCTAGGCGTCATCGCCGAGGGCGTCGAAACCGAGACACAGCGCGCCGTGCTTGCCGGGTTGGGTTGCCACCAATACCAAGGCTACCTGTTCGGCCGACCGCTGCCGGTCGAGGAGTTCCAACCTACACCGGTTGCCCAGAGAGAGGCGCCGCCGGCCGCGTAGTTGTGGTACTGGTTCCTAAGGAGCTGACGTGTCCATGCCATCGACATGTCGCCGTGACATGTTCACGAAATGCGTTTTTCTCGACATGTCCCCGGAGCGTGTCGATGGCGTCGACATGTCTCGAGAACATGTTTAAAAAAGTCGCTTTCTTCGACACATTCTCTGGATATGTCGATGCCATCGACATATGCTGACAACGTGTCGATTTTTTGGGAAAAAATGAACATGAGCTGGCGCCCCGACCAACCCTATAACGGCTTGCCGCCGTTGCCACCTGCCGAGGAGCTCGAGACGCCGGCCGTCCTGAAGGCCTGCATTCCGGCTCGGGCGGCGCTTGCGGAGTTGAAGCAGGCGGGCGAGCTGCTGCCCAACCAGGGCCTGCTCATCAACCTGCTGCCCCTGCTGGAAGCCCGCGATAGCTCCGAGATCGAGAATATCGTCACCACCACCGACAGGCTCTTCCAGTTCGCCCAGGAAGACACCCACGCCGATCCTGCCACCAAGGAGGCACTGCGCTATCGCACCGCGCTGAGCCATGGCTACCGTGAGCTGGCCAGGCGGCCTCTGTGCACCAATACAGCGGTGGAGATCTGCAGTACCATCAAGGGCGTGGATATGGAGATCCGCCGGGTGCCTGGCACCACCCTGGCCAACCAGGCCACCGGCGAAGTGATCTATACCCCGCCAATGGGAGAGGCGGCCCTGCGTGAGCTGCTGGCGAACTGGGAGCGCTATCTCCACATGGAGGATGGTGTCGACCCCTTGATCAAGATGGCGGTGGCCCACTACCAGTTCGAGGCGATCCACCCCTTTACCGACGGCAACGGGCGGACGGGTAGGGTGTTGAATATCCTCTACCTGATCGAGCAGCGGCTGCTGTCGCTGCCGATCCTCTACCTCAGTCGCTACATCGTGCTTCACAAGCCCGACTACTATCGCCTGCTGCTGACCGTGACACTCGAGGGCCAGTGGCAAGAGTGGCTGCTCTACATGCTCAAGGCCGTCGAGTGCACGGCCCGCTGGACCACCGACAAGATCGCGGCAACCCGCGAGCTGATCGAAGATACGACACGCCATATCCAGCAACAGCTGCCCAAGGTCTACAGCCATGAGCTGGTACAGGTGATCTTCGAGCAGCCCTACTGCCGTATCAACAATCTGGTGGAGCGGGACATCGCCAAGCGGCAGACCGCCTCGGGCTATCTGCAGCAGCTGTGCGAGATCGATGTGCTCAATGAGATCCGCGCCGGGCGCGAAAAGCTGTTCGTACATCCCAAGCTGGTTCGCCTGATGACCGAAGACAGCAATGAGGTCGTGCCTTATCCGGCGTCGTGATGCCGCTGATTCAAATAGTGACGCGGCTTATTTTAATTTCAGCCTTAAATTCAAATAAGGCTGGCTTTGCCGGCCTCGAGCGGAACACGACATGCCCAGTGTTTTCTGAAAGAGTCAGATCAGCTGTCTGTATGCTGTAATCAGTCTTCGAACTCTGGAGAGTGACATGCTCAACCGTTCCGCCCTGCTGCTGCGCTATAAGACTCCTGCCGTGCAGTGGATCAACGACGCTGACCCCGCGCCGGGCAGCACTCCAATCACCGCAGCAGAGGTCAATCGCGATCGCACCGTCTATCTGGTCGGCGATGAGGTAGCCGAATCACCCGAGGAGGTGTGGCGGTGGGTCAAGGTCAACTGACGCAACCTGTTCGAGTCGGAACTGGAGGAGTGGTACACCGATCCGGCTCTGTGGCCGAAGCGTAACGCTTCGATGAGTGGTTCGAGGTCGAGTGCCACAGCGTGATGATCGATACGCTGGGAACGTCCATTTTCGACGATGAGGCGTCAGATTGATCAGCGAGGTCCCATGAAGCCCTTTTCCATACTGATGATTCGCCTGCTGGGTCTCTATCTCTTCCTGAAGACTCTGTTCTCGGTGCTGCCGGCGCTGTTCATCCCGAATGTCGGTGAGTTCTGGACCGGAGAAATGCTACCGGCATTGATCGCCACGGTGATGGTGCCGATGCTGGGCGGCGGTGCTCTCGTGACGCTCTACCGCAGGATCAAGTACCTGGGGGCGGATCGGTAGCGATCTTCAGTAGTGATACCGCAACTGCGCGATCAGCTGTGCATACCACCTGACCCTGGTCATCTTCCAGTTGGGCGATGGACTCGAGCAGGCGGCAGGCGTTCTTCGGCGAGTGCAGCAGATAAGCGGTTTCCTGAAGGCGCAATGCCACTGTGCCAGCCGGCCAGTTCAGACCTTTGCTGTCATGGCGGCGTGCCGATTACCCGGTCCAGCTCCCGGTTGAATTCTGCAGGTTTGGCCATGTGCAGGAAGTGGTCGGTGCCTTCTACGATCACGGCATCGAATTCGGGTAGCAGCTGCCGGTTGGCTTCGATATCGGTCGGCCACAGGTCGGCATTGATGGCCACCACCGGTACTGTCAGCGCTTCGAAGTGCTGCGCTGCCTCGCCCTCGGCATGCCGGGTAAACATGTCTTGCATGGCACTGGTAGCCACCTGAGGCGGCGCTGCCGCCATGTCCTGC
>NZ_BAEU01000149.1:0-61938 GCF_000246875.1 Halomonas sp. KM-1 | reverse complement strand
CCTGCTGGTGCATGTCAGGTGAATTCCAGCGTTAACCACCCCTGTCGATTCCGACCAGCTCCGCTCGACATTAGATTGCCAGCCCACAGCAATCACCTACAGAAGGGAGCTGATCATGAAGCACACGGCAAAGAACACCATCTGCCTTTGGTACGACAGCGCCGCTGAGGAAGCCGCACGTTTTTATGCCGAGACCTTCCCCGATTCATCGCTCGACGCGGTGCACCGGGCGCCTGGGGATTTTCCCTCGGGCAAGGAGGGGAGCGTCTTGACGGTCGAGTTCACCGTACTGGGCGTGGCGTGCCTTGGGCTGAACGGCGGGCCTGCCTTCAAGCATAGCGAAGCGTTCTCGTTTCAGGTGGCGACCGAAGACCAGGAGGAGACGGATCGCTACTGGAACGCCATCGTCGGCAATGACGGCGAGGAGAGCCAATGCGGGTGGTGCAAGGACAAGTGGGGCATCTCCTGGCAGATTACCCCGATTGCGCTGACGAAGGCATTCACCAGTCCCGACCGCGCTGCTGCCAAGCGGGCGTTCGATGCCATGATGACGATGAGGAAAATCGACATCGCCGAGATCGAGGCAGCATTCCGCGGTTGAGATGAGAACGGGCTTATCTAAAGCCGCCGACGCTTTTCTCCAGCGTCGGCGGCTTTTTTCTTTTTCTAAGGCAGGGCTCTAGTACCTGGCTGGCAGAAAGCCCAGAGTATGCAGATATGGGAACGTATTTCCGATTAGGCATTTTGGTATTTGCTGCCCTTCTCGTGATTGTAGACTGTTTTAGGATTTTGTTCTTTCGCTTCTGTGTGGTTGGCGTGAAGGGAGCGAGCCTCGATACTTCGACTTCCCGTTCCGGTTTCTCTAATTTTAATTTAGCTGGTAGGAAGCTATGCTGTGCCCAGCGCAGATAGCCTCTTGACAATAATGTGGGCCTGATAGATTAATAGCGTAAAGGGTACGATTTTTCAGGAGTATGAGCTATCGAACGTCAATGCACCACCTACTTTCTTGAGATGACATCACGGGGCGAGCTCAAACCAAAGCCGCTCCCTGCCACATTGACCATTGTCGAGTGTGAAGAGCCCCAGTATCAGTTCAATCGATTTTTGTACCAACTGGTAGGCGCCGAGTGGGAGTGGGTTGACCTTAATAGTTGGACGGACGATCAATGGAGAGCAGTGGTAGAAAGCGACGATCATCGCACTTGGGTAGCCTATTACCGAGGCAGTATCGCCGGCTATTTCGAGCTATTCCGGCCTGATGGAAAAAATGTCGAGATCCTCTACTTTGGACTGGCACCAACTGCCATCGGGAAGGGGTTTGGCGGGCCTCTGCTGAGCCATGCAATCGAGTCGGCGTGGGATTGGCCCGGCACGCAGCGTGTTTGGGTTCACACCTGCACGTTCGACCATCCGCGTGCGCTGGATAACTACCGGTCGCGAGGGCTGAAGGTGTTTAAGGAGGAGGTTTCGTACATCGATTGAGCTTGAGGCTGCTCTTTACGGCTCCGGGAGCTTTCAGGGCAGCCCTCGGAGCCGTAGTTTTAATCAGTTTTAATCAGACCGCCAAGTGTCTCACGCCTCGATCCACACCTCGTCGCCCTTGAAGCTCACCTTCCAGGTGCGCAGGGTGACGCTTTCGTCTTCCAGACACTGGCCGTCTTCCAGGCGGAAGTGCTGCTTGTAGATCGGTGAGGCGACGACGGGCTGGCCCTTGAGGTCGCCGACGATGCCGCGGGCGATGACGTTGGCGTTGGAGAAGGGGTCGTGGTGGTCGATGGCGTAGAGTTCCTGCGCGTGGCCGGGCAAATAGAAGATGGCCACCTGGGCCGGGCCTTCCGGGGTTTCCACCCAGGCGGCGACGCCGGAGAAGGGCACCAGGTCGGCGCGGGTGCAGAGGGTTTGCCAGGTCTGGGTCATGGTCTTGGCTGCTGCGTTGGCGATTGTCATAAGAAATTCCTAGCAATGGTGTCGGGGAATCGGCGAGCGAGATGAAGCGCTAGGCGCGCGGCGGACCGAAGGCGAGACATAACGGGGGGGTTAGGCGAGCCTTCGGGGTGCCGCGCAACAACGCGCTTCGCTCGCGCAGCGATTTCCATCACGCTGGACGAAGCTGGCCGCGCTCGGTGGTATAGATGATGTCCGGGTCCGGGCGCGCGTCGTTGACGAAGCTGCGGAAGCGCTTGAGCTTCTCCGGGTCGCTGATGGCGTTGGCCCATTCGCACTCGTAGGTGTCGACCACGGCCTGCATCTGCCGCTCCAGCTCTTCACCGATGCCGAGGCTGTCCTCGAGAATCACCTGCTTGAGGTAGTCCAGGCCGCCTTCCAGGTTCTCGCGCCACACCGAGGTGCGCTGCAGGCGATCGGCGGTGCGGATGTAGAACATCAGGAAGCGGTCGATGTAGCGGAACAGCTCTTCGTCGCTGAGGTCGGTGGCGAACAGCTCAGCGTGGCGCGGGCGCATGCCGCCGTTACCGGAGACGTACAGGTTCCAGCCGTTCTCGGTGGCGATCACGCCAATGTCCTTGCTCTGGGCTTCGGCGCACTCGCGGGTACAGCCGGAAACCCCGAACTTGATCTTATGTGGCGCACGCAGGCCCTTGTAGCGGTGCTCCAGCCGGATCGCCATGCCCACGCTGTCTTGCACGCCGTAGCGGCACCAGGTGCTGCCCACGCAGGATTTCACCGTACGCAGCGATTTGCCATAGGCGTGGCCGGTCTCGAAGCCGGCTTCGATCAGCTCGCCCCAGATGGCCGGCAGGTCCTCCAGGCGCGCGCCGAACAGATCGATGCGCTGGCCGCCGGTCACTTTGGTGTAGAGGTTGTACTTCTGCGCCACCTGGCCCAGCACCACCAGCTTGTCGGGGGTGATCTCCCCGCCGGCGATGCGCGGCACCACCGAGTAGGTGCCGTTCTTCTGCATGTTGGCCATGAAGGTGTCGTTGGTGTCCTGCAGCGGGATGTGGGCCGCGTCGGTGATCGGCTCGTTGAAGCAGGAAGCGAGAATCGAGGCCACCGCCGGCTTGCAGATGTCGCAGCCAAGGCCGTGGCCCACCTTGGAACCGTGCTTCTCCATCAGCTCGCTGAAGGTCTTGATGCCCTCCACCCGGACGATGTCGTAGAGCTCCTGGCGGGTGTAGTGGAAGTGTTCGCAGATCGACTTGTCGACCTCCACGCCACGGCTCTCGAGTTCGTGATCCACCAGGGTCTTGAGCAGGGCGGCACAGCCGCCGCAGCCGGTGCTGGCCTTGGTGGCGCCCTTCACCGCGCCGAGGTCCACCGCGCCGCCGTCGATGGAGGCGCATACATCCGCCTTGGTGACGTTGTGGCACGAGCAGATCATCGCGGTGTCCGGCAGGGCGTCCGGCCCCAACGCAGGGGCGGCGCTGCTGCCGGCCGGCAGGATCAGCGAGGCCGGGTCCTCGGGCAGTTCGATGCGGTTGGCGTAGTACTGCAGCAGGGTGTCGTAGTAGCTGTTGTCGCCCACCAGCATGGCACCGACCAGGCGCTTGCCGTCGCTGGAGACCACCAGCTTGCGGTACTGCTGCTTGAGCGGGTCGAGAAAACGGAACTGGCGTGCTCCGGGTGTACGGTCGCCGTGGGCGTCGCCGATGGAGCCCACGTCGACGCCCATCAGCTTGAGCTTGGTGCTCATGTCGGCGCCCTTGAAGGGCTCATTGCCTTCAAGCAGCGTGACGGCGGCGGCCTTGGCCATCTGGTAGCCGGGGGCGACCAGGCCGAAGATGCTGTTGTTCCACAGCGCCACTTCGCCGACGGCCAGGATGGCCGGGTCGCTGGTCAGGCAGTTGTCGTCGATCACCACGCCGCCGCGCTCGCCGATCTCCAGGCCGCAGTCGCGGGCCAGCTCGTCGCGGGGGCGAATGCCGGCGGAAAAGACGATGAGGTCGGTTTCCAGCACTTTTTCGTCCTGGAACACCATGCGGTGGCGGCTGCGTTCGCCGTCGACGATCTCCTGGGTGGCGCGGCCGGTGAGCACCTGCACGCCCAGCGATTCGATCTTCTCGCGCAGCAACTCGCCGCCTTCGGTGTCCACCTGCATCGGCATCAGCCGCGGGGCGAACTCCACCACGGCGGTGTCGAGGTTGAGCCCGCGCAGGGCGTTGGCGGCTTCCAGGCCGAGCAGGCCACCGCCCACCACCACACCGGTGGCGGCGTTTTCGGCGGCTTCGCGAATGGCGTCGAGGTCCTCCAGAGTGCGGTAGACCAGACAGCCTTCACGGTCGTTGCCGGGAATCGGCGGCACGAAGGGGTAGGAGCCGGTGGCCAGCACCAGGCGGTCGTAGGGGTAGCGGTCCTGATCGGTGACCACTTCGCCCTTGTCGCGGTCGATGGTAGTCACCGCTTCGGAAAGGCGCAGCTCGATGCCGTGCTCGGCGTAGTAGTCGGCGGTGGAGAGCGCGAGCGAGGCGGCGTCACGCCCGCTGAAGTACTCGGAGAGGTGCACGCGGTCGTAGGCCAGGTGACGCTCTTCGCCGAACACGGTGATGGCGTAGCGTTCGGTGGCACCGCGCTCGACCAACTGCTCGACCAGGTGGTGGCCGACCATGCCGTTGCCGATGACGATCAGTTGCGGTTTGACGGGCGTGTTCATGCGGCCTCCTTCGCGGGGCGTTGCGGTGATTCGTTCAATGCGTCGTCGAGCCGGGCCTGGGCGTCGGCGGCGCCGAGCAGTAGGGCGGCGCGGCAGTCGCTGAGGTCGCACCCAGCCAGGGCCTGCTCGAAGTACCAGGGGCCGGAGGCGGTGTCGCCGTAGAGCACGGCGCCTTCCAGGCGGCCGTCACGCAGCAGCAGGCGGCGATAGTCGCCCTGCTGAGGGTCGCGATAGCTGAGCACTTCGTGTTCGGGCTCGGGTTCGGTGGGGCCGAAGGCGTAGAGCGAGATACCGCTGACCTTGAGCTTGGTGGCGGTCGGTTTCTCGACGTAGCCCTGGGCACTCTCGGCGCTCTCTGCACTAGCGCGGCAGAGCTTGTCGGTGAGCACTTCGACCTGCCGCCAGATCGGCTCGACCAGGCCGTAGAGATTGCCGAGGTGCTCGCAGCATTCGCCCAGGGCGTGAATGGTCGGGTCGCTGGTGGTGAGCCACTCGTCGACCACGATGCCGCGGTTGACCTCGAGCTCGGCCACCCGGCCAAGCTCGACCTGAGGCACGATGCCGATGGCCACTACCACGCAGTCGGCGGCCAGGCGGGTGCCGTCGGCGAGCAGGGCGGCGCACACCTGGCCCTCGGCGTCGGCTTCCAGGCGCTCGAGCTGGGCGTCGGTATGAATGTCGAGCCCGCGACCGCGCAGCTCGCTTTCGAGCAGGCGAGCGGCGGTGAGGTCGAGCTGGCGGTTCATCAGGCGGTCTTCGCGCTGCAGCAGGCTCACCTGCATGCCGCGTTTGCGCAGCCCTTCTGCCGCTTCCAGGCCGAGCAGGCCGCCGCCGATCACCACGGCGTTGCGGCCGGTGGCGGCGGCGCGGGCCAGGGCGTCGGCGTCGTGCAGGTCGCGGAACACGTGTACACCGCCGAGTTCGAGCCCCGGCACCGGCGGGCGGGCCGGGGTGGAGCCGGTGGCCAGCACCAGGCGGTCGTAGTCGAGTCGGCGACCGGCATCGGTGGTAAGCGTGCGTGCATCGCGGTCGATGTTTTCCACCCGTTCGCCCAGCACCAGCTCGATGCCCTGCTCGGCGTACCACTCGGCGCTGCGCAGGGTCAGGGCATCACGCTCCATTTCGCCGGCCAGCAGCGGTGAGAGCAGGATGCGGTTGTAGGCCGGTGCGGTTTCGGCACCGATCACGGTGATCGCGGGCCGCTCGGGCCGAGCGAGCAGCGCTTCGACCAGGCGGTGGCCGGCCATACCGTTGCCGACGATGACCAGACGGTCGGTTGTCGATGTCTCGGGATGTCGCTGTGGCATGCGAACACCTCCTTTCGCTGCGCTTGTCGTGGTGGTTGCCCAGTGGCTGGGCACAAACGCAACGACGCCTCGGCGCGGCCCCTGTCGATGCGAAGATCGAACCGGGTGCGCAGAGACGTCGTTGTCGCTTGCTGTGTGTGGCGACCTTCTTTGATCGCCGTTTGTCCATCAGTTTCAAGAAGCCGGCCAGGATGTGCCTGGCGGATGATTTTCTCTTCTATTTCATTGAGCTGGGGTAGGGCGGGAGGGCCGGTATGGGCATTGGCCCATACCGGCCGTGCACATCAATGGTGCGTTGCGGCATCGAAATGCACAGGGCTGTAGCACGCGGCGAGTTCGCCGGGCGAGAAGCGTCCCCCTTGAGCTTCCAGCTGTCGGGCGATGGGCTCGGCGAAGTGCAGCGCATCCTGCGGGGTGGGGCGCAGCATGCCGGCACCGTAGAGGCGCTGCCGAATGGGCGCGGCGTTGAGTTCGAGCGACTCCAGATGCCGTACCGAATGGTCCAGGTAGGGCGGCAGGGCGAGCCATGCCAGCGCCTGATGTCGGTTCTCCGGCGAGGCGGCCAGCCATTCGCTGGCCGCTACCAGGGCGCGCAGCAGGGCCGCCAGGGTGGCCGGGTAGTGCTCGGCCCAGGAGCGGGTCACGCCAAGCACTTTCTCCGGGTGGTCGGGCCATAGCTGGTCACCGGTGGCCACCAGCCGTCCGGCGCCGCAGTGCCGGGCCAGGGTGCCCCAGGGCTCGCCGGCGCAGAAGCCGTCGATCTCTCCGCTGCGCAACGCTTCCACCATACGCGGCGGCGGCAGGGCCACCAGCTCCACGTGGCGTTCGGGATCGATGTCGCCGAGGGTCAGCCATTCGCGTAGCTGATAGTGCTGGCAGGAGTAGGGATAGACCATGGCCAGGCGGGGGCGCTTGCCGCTGCCAGGGCCGCGCAACCAGTTGCCCAGTGCCAGGGCGCTGACGACCGGGGCGTCGCCCAGCGTCGCTCCGCTGGCCTCGCTGAGTGCCGTGGAAAGCGTCACGGTGTTGCCGTTACGGCTGAGCAGCAGCGGGGCCAGGGTGTCGCAGGGCGCCCGGCCCAGCCCCAGGCTCATGGCCAGCGGCATGGGGGCGAGCATCTGGGCGCCGTCGAGCAGGCCGGCAGCGACCTTGTCGCGCAGGGTGGCCCAGGCGTTCTCCCGCGAGAGGGAGACGTCGAGCCCCTGGTCGGCGAAGCAGCCGCGTTCGCGCGCGACGATCAGCAGAGCGGCATCGAGCAGCGGCACGAAGCCGAGGGTGATGCGTGCCAGTTCCGGCGAGGTGGCGTGATGGTGCGGGTGGCTCATGAGCGGGGACCCCGTTTGTCGGCGGTTCGCCCCTGGGGCGATGTCAGGTTCAGGCGCTCGAGAACGTCGATGACGCTGTCGGCGACTTCGGCGATGCGTTGGCCGCGGTCCATGGCCAGCTTGCGCAGCATGCGGTAGGCCTGCTCCTCGTCGCAGGATTGATGCTTCATCAACAGGCCCTTGGCACGCTCGATGCGCTTGCGTTCGGCCAGTTGGTTGCGTGCCTTGTCGAGCTCCTGGCGCATGCTGTGGAAGGCGTCGAAGCGGGCAATGGCCACCTCGACGATGGCCTTGACCCGCTCGGGCACCAAGCCGTCGACCACGTAGGCGCTGACCCCGGCCTTGAGCGCGGCCTGCAGCATGTCGGAGTCGTGCTGGTCGGCGAAGAACACCACCGGTCGCGGGTTCTCGCGGTTGAGCAGGGCCATGCTCTCCAGGGTGTCGCGGTCGGGGCTCTCCATGTCGATGATCACCACGTCGGGCTGGTGACGCGCGACCATCTCGTTGAGGCTGGCGGGGCTCGTCAGCCGGCAGATGACCCGGTGCCCCTCGGCCATCAGCGCTTCCTCGACCATGGCGGCGCGTACTACCTCGTCGTCGACCAGCAGGATGTTCAGGGGTGGGGGCATAGGCGTCGCTCGTGTCTGGCTATCGTATTCGGCTCGGGTTTGACCAAGGCGCTATGGCTAACGCCAAGCAATAAACATTCCAGTTGCGCTTTTTCACGCCCATGATCGCGCTCGGCGTCACTCTCCTGGTGAGTAAAAGGCCGCACAGCGGCACCGGCATGGGCCGCTCGGCACCAGCCTGGTGCATGGCCGGGCCGGGGCGCCGGGTCATGGTGCGAAGCAGCATGAAACAAGTCCCTGGGCGTTAAGGCAAAGCGTGACATCTGCCTGAAAGGGGATGGTTATTCTCGCCATGGCACGCTTTCTGCTTGATACACATCAGTAAATATCGACATGGGCGCACCGTCAGCGCCCGAGCGGCAACGACGCCCGCCAAACCTTCCCTCAGCAAGATCCCGGGGAAGAGTTGGCGGGCGTCGTCGTTTCGAGATCGTCGTTTCAAGAGTGCTCCAGAGGAGATCGACATGCGCGAGGCCCGAACCACCTGCCCCTACTGCGGCGTTGGCTGTGGCGTGGTGGCCAGCGTCGAGAAGAACGAGATCGTCGACGTGCAGGGCGACCCGCAGCACCCCGCCAACTTCGGTCGTTTGTGCGTGAAGGGCTCGGCCCTGCACGAGACGCTGGGTCATGGCGGTCGTCTGACCCGGCCCATCGTCGACGGTGTGGAGAGCGATTGGGATACCGCGCTGGATGCGGTGGCCAGCCGCCTGCGGAAGGTGCGTGACGCTCACGGCCCCGAGGCACTTGCTGCCTACCTTTCCGGGCAGCTGCTCACCGAGGACTATTACGTCGCCAACAAGCTGTTCAAGGGCTTTCTCGGTACGCCGCACCTGGATACCAATTCGCGCCTGTGCATGGCCTCGGCGGTGGCGGCCCACAAGCGCGCCTTCGGCGCCGACGCGGTGCCGTGCTGCTACGAAGATCTCGAAGAGGCCGAGCTGGTGGTGCTGGTAGGCTCCAACCTGGCCTGGAACCATCCGGTGCTCTATCAGCGTCTCAAGGTGGCCAAGCAGCGCAATCCGCTGCTGCGGGTGGTGGTGATCGACCCGCGGGTGACCGATACCTGCGAGCTCGCCGACCTCTACCTGGGGCTCAAGCCGGGCAGCGACGCCCGCCTGTTCACCGGGCTGCTGGCATGGATGGCTGCGCGCAACAAGCTCGACCGGGTGTATCTGGAGGCGCATACCCAGGGCTTCGAGGAGGCGCTTGCCGCGGCGCGGGAGCAGGAGGCCGGTGTGGAAGCCATCGCCGCCGACTGCGACCTGGATGCGGAACGTCTGGAGACCTTCTTCTACTGGTTCGCCAGCCACCTGCATGTGGTCACCCTGTTCTCCCAGGGGGTGAACCAGTCGAGCAGCGGTACCGACAAGGGCAACGCCATCATCAACTGCCACCTGGCCGGCGGCAAGATCGGCCTGCCGGGGGCGGGACCGTTCTCGATCACCGGCCAGCCCAACGCCATGGGCGGGCGTGAGGTGGGCGGGCTGGCCAACCAGCTGGCCGCCCACATGGATTACGACACCCCCGGCGCGCGGGACCGCGTGACGCGCTTCTGGGCTACCGAAGGGCTGGTGCCGTGCCTGCCCGAAGGACCGGGGCACAAGGCGGTGGCGCTGTTCGAAGCGATCGAGCGCGGCGAGGTGCAGGCGCTGTGGATCATGGCCACCAACCCGGCGGTGAGCCTGCCGCGCACCGACCGCGTGCGGGCGGCGCTGGCGAAATGCCCGCTGGTGATCGTCTCCGACTGCATGGCCAATGCCGATCTGCTGGCCTATGCCGACATCGTGCTGCCGGCTTCGAGCTGGTCGGAGAAGGATGGCACGGTGACCAACTCCGAGCGGCGCATCTCGCGCCAGCGCGGTATCCTGCCGCCACCGGGTGAGGCCCGGCACGACTGGTGGGCGCTGTGCGAGGTGGCCAAGCGGCTGGGCTTCGGCGAGGCCTTCGGCTACACCCACCCCAGCGAGATCTTCGACGAGCACGCCCGGCTCTCCGGCTTCGAGAACGGCGAGGGGCCGGGTGAGCGGCGCCGGCTGTTCGACATCTCCGGTCTGGCCGGGCTCGACCGCGCCGCCTACGATGCTTTAGAGCCGATCCAGTGGCCGGTCAATGTCGCTGCCCCCCGCGGCACCGCGCGGCTGTTCACCGACGGCCGCTTCGCCACGCCCGATGGGCTGGCGCGGATGGTAGCGGTGCGTTCGCGTGCGCCCGCCCAAGAGCTGGACGCGGCGCGCCCGCTGCGGCTCAATACTGGGCGCATTCGCGACCAGTGGCACACCATGACCCGTACCGCCCGCTCGCCGCGGCTGATGAACCACCGTGCCGAGCCGTTCATCGAGATCGCCCCGGAAGATGCCGCTGCGCTGGGGGTGGAAGAGCAGGGTCTGGCCTGCCTGCAGGGCGTCGGCGGTCGCTATGTCGGCCGCGTGCGGGTGTCGCGCGGGCAGCGCCGCGGCGAGGTGTTCGTGCCGATGCACTGGAACGGTTACTTCAGCGGCTCGGCCTTTTCCGGAGCGCTGATCGATAACCATGTCGACCCGGTTTCCGGCCAGCCGGAATCCAAGCACGGGGCGGTGGCGCTGGCGCCGCTGCCGGTGGAGTGGGAGGCCACCCTGCTGGTGGCGGACGACCTGGGTGTGGCCGAATCGCGCTGGTGCGACCGCAGCCAGTACTGGGCGCGGATTCCGCTGGGCGCCGCTCAGCGCTGGCAGCTGGCCGGCGGAGAACCAGCTAGCGCCAACGGCAGGATTGAAAGCGCCCGCGGCGAAGTCGAGAGCGCCCGCGGCGAAGTCGAGAGCGCCCGCGGCGAGATGGCCCGCGGCGAAATGGAAACCGCCTCGCCGGAGTGGCTGAGCTGGCTCGAGGCGACCCTGCCGGTGCCGCCCACCTTGTGGTGCACCGACCCGGCTAGCGGGCGCCTGCGTGCCGCGGGGGTCGATGACGCCGGGCGCCTGCGCTGGTGGTTCATGTCGGGGCCGCCCAAGGAGCTGCCCAACCTGGCCTGGCTCGCCGAGCGTTTCGGCGAAGCAGCAAGTGGCGAGAGCATGGCCGCCGAGCACCGCCGCCGCCTGCTGGCCGGCTGCGACGATGGCGCCGCCAACCAGGGGCCGGTGGTGTGTAGCTGCCATCAGGTGGGTCAACGCGCTATCCTAGGAGCCATCCGTGAAGGCGACGACAGCGTCGAGGCGCTGGGCGCCCGGCTAGCCTGTGGCACCCAGTGCGGAAGCTGCATTCCCGAGCTGAAATCGCTGATCGAAGAGGAGAAGGCCCATGCGCTCGCTGAGCCAATTGAAGACCCTGCTGTCGCCTGAGGCCTGGCTCAAGGCGCTGCTGCCGAAAACGCTGGGTCAGGCGGCACTGTCGCGCCTGCACGGCCTCGGCCATATCGTGCGCTCGCCGTTCGGCGGGTCGCGCTCCACGCCGGCGCCCACCGTGACCTTGGACGGTGAGTGTCGTGCCGGCTGCGTCTACCTGGTGGGGGCGGGCAGCGGTGACGTCGAGCTGCTAACGCTGAAGGCCGCGCGCCTGCTGCAGCAAGCCGATGCGGTGGTCTACGACCGCCTGGTGGGCGACGACGTGCTGGCGTTGATTCCCGCCGGCCACGAGCGCTACTACGTGGGCAAGGAGCGCGGCCACCACAGTGTGCCCCAGGCCGAGATCGGCGCGCTGCTGGTGAAGCTGGCACAGGAAGGTAAATCGGTGGTGCGACTGAAGGGCGGCGATCCCGGCGTGTTCGGTCGCATGGGCGAGGAGCTCGCTGCGCTGGCGGAGGGCGGCATTCAGGCCGAGATCGTGCCGGGCATCACCGCCGCCTCGGCGGCGGCGGCCGGTATGGGCATTCCGCTCACCGACCGCGCCCACGCCCAGCAGCTGCGCTTCATCACCGCCCAGCTGTGCCGCAAGGACGGCGAGCCCGACTGGGCCACCCTGGCGCGCCAGGACGAGACGCTGATCTTCTACATGGGGCTGACCAAGGTCGAGGCTATTTGCGCCGGGCTGCGGCGCAACGGGCTGCCCGACGACTGGCCGATCATGCTGGTGGCCAACGCCAGCCTGCCCGAACAGGCCTCGCTGGTGGGCACCCTGGCCGACATGCCCGCCAAACTGGCCGCCTCGCCGCTGCCTTCGCCCTGCCTGATCGTGGTCGGCAGCGTGGTGCGCATGACCGAGACGACCCCCGCCGCCGGAGACAAGGCTCTGGCAGCGCCGCCGACACCGTAACGCTCGTCACTCAAGAACACGCTCGCAGCTTCTGCTTATTAGGCGCAGCACGCTGAAGAGAGCTAGGCTGATTCTCGACCTCGACGCAGTCGGGCTGGATGCCCTCTCTTACGGCAAGGAGTTGCCATGCAGGAAATCGAGCGGAACGAGAGTGCGCTCTCACGTTTCACCCGACGCACGCTGATCGTCATCGGGCTTGCCAGCCTGGTGGCGGTGCTGCTGTTCTTCGCCAGTCAACTCATCGATGTGATGCTGCTGGTCTTTGCCAGCATTCTGGTTGCCGTGTCCATCGACGGTGCGGTGCGGCTGTGTCAGCGCTATCTGCCCTTGAGTCGACCCTGGGCGCTGTTGCTGGCGCTGCTCATGATCTGCCTGAGCATGGTGGGCTTGGGAGCTCTGATCGGCCCACGTATCGGCGAGCAGCTGCCGCAACTGGTGGCTGAACTGCCCCAGGCGTTCCAGCAGTTCCTGAACAACTTCCGTGAGCTGCCCGGCATCGAAACGGCGATGGCGGAAGTGGAGGAGCCGGCGCAACTGATCGGCGAGCCCGTCATCGACTATTTCACCAATTTCTTTGCCACCACCTTCGGCGCCATTGCCAGCTTCTTCCTGATCTTGCTGATCGGCTTCTATTTGGTGCTCAGCCCGGCCAAGTACATCGGCAACGTGTTGCTGCTGTGCCCGCCCGCAAAACGCGACCGGCTGGCCCAGGTGCTGTGCATGCAGGGCAGGGCACTGCGCCTGTGGCTGCTGAGCCGGCTCGTCTCGATGGTGTTCGTGGGCGTTTCCGTGGCGTTGGGGCTGGTCCTGCTCGGCGTGCCCATGGCTGGCGCCCTGGGCCTGGTGGCGGGGCTGTTCACCTTCATTCCCTACCTGGGGCCGATCATCGGTGCCATCCCGACGATCCTGATCGCCTTTCTCGAATCGCCCCAACTGGCGCTGTATGCCCTGATTCTCTATTTCGTGGTCGAGACCCTGGAGTCGAACCTGGTGATGCCGCTGGCCGCCAAGGGGCTGGTGCGACTGCCACCCGCCTATACCGTCATCGTGCAGCTGGCCGGGGCGGCCGTGGCCGGTGTGGCCGGCGTGATTCTCTCGACGCCCCTTGCGGTGGTTGCCGTGGTCACGCTGCAGGCGCTCTACATCAACGACGTGCTGGGGGACGACATCGAGGTTCTCGGCGGGCGCTAGAGGGCGGCCGGCTCACGCCTATCCCCCTCGACCGGTATCGTCGTGCAGTGAGACGGCCTCGCGTACGGTCTGGTGCACGATGAGGCGCAGTTCGTCATCGTCCCAGGGCTTGGTCAGGAACTTGTACACGGCGCCCTCGTTGATGGCTTCGGTGACCGTTTTCAGGTCGGTATAGCCGGAGAGCAGGATCTGCAGCGTTCGCGGGTAGAGTGCCTTGATGCGCTTGAGAAACTCCGTGCCGTTCATCTCGGGCATGCGCTGGTCGCTGATGACCAGGGCAACCTCCTCGGTGGCCAGCAGCTCGAAGGCCTGCTGGGCGCTGCTAGCGGTCAGGATGCGGTAGCCCTCGCGGCGCAGTGTGCGGGTCAGGGCGCGCAGGACGTTGATCTCATCGTCGACCAGCAGGATCGTCGGGGTCGAGGCGTCGGGCTGGGCAAGGTCGGTCTCGTGAGCCCTCGCGTTATGTTCTCTCATGAACGCGACCAGATCGTCGAAGGGCATGGGGCGAGCGAAGTAGAAGCCTTGGAAGAGATCGCACCAGAGCCTGCTGAGATAGGCATGGTGAGCCTGCGTCTCGACCCCCTCGGCGATGACCTTGAGCTGCAGGCGGTTGGCCATGGCGATGATGCCCTGGACGATGGCGGCATCGCGATGGTCGCTGATCACATCCTTGATGAAGGAGCGGTCGATCTTGATCTTGTCGATGGGCAGATGCTTGAGATAGCTCAGGCTGGAAAAGCCGGTACCGAAGTCGTCGATGACCACGCCGATACCATGCTGGCGCAGGGCGGACAGGGTCTCGATGGCCTTGTCGGTGCTGTCCATCAGGATGTTCTCGGTGAGCTCCAGCTCCAGCAGGGCGGCCGGCAGGCCGGTCTCTTCCAGCATGGCCAGCACGGCCTCGACGAACCCGCTGCGATGGAACTGCGTCGGCGAAAGGTTGACCGCCATCGGGAGCTGCCCCAACCCCATGTCCATGAGGCGGCGATTGTCCTGGCAGGCGGTGCGCACGACCCAGTCGTTGATGGCGACGATCTGGCCGGTTTCCTCGGCCAGGCCGATGAATTCTCCCGGCGGGATGAAACCACGCTCGGGATGGTGCCAGCGAATCAGCGCCTCGTAGCCGACCACGCGGCTGCTGGCACCGTGGAACTGCGGCTGATAGTGCAGCTCGAACTGACCCTCGTCGATGGCGCGCTGCAGGGCGCTGCGCAAGGCAACGCGATGGCTGACTCTGTCATCGAGCTCGCGCGAGAACCAGTAGTAGGTGTTGCGGCCGCGGCGCTTGGCCTGGTACATCGCCAGATCGGCCTGCTGAATGAGCTGGTCGGGTGCACCGCTGCCATCGTGCAGGGCGATGCCGATGCTGGCGGTGAGATGCAGCTCGCGCTGGTCGATGAGATAGGGGCGGGCGACGGCTGTGAGCAGGCGTTCGACGATGGCGATGATGTCGTCCGGTTCGGGCAGCATCACGATGAAGGCATCGCCGCCAATGCGCGCCACGGTATCGCTGCGGCGCACCTGCTGCACCAGTCTGGCGGCAACTTCGATCAGGATGCGATCGCCCTGCTCGTGACCCAGGCTGTCGTTGATCGACTGAAAATCGTCCAGGTCGAGGTAGAGCAGGGCGATACGCTGCGGCTGCCCCGGCGAGGGCGTGCAGCTCTGGCGCAGGCGCCGCTCCAGATAGTGGCGATTGGCCAGGCCGGTGAGAACGTCGTGGTCGGCATGATAGGCCAGCCGCGATTCGTACTCCCGCTCCGCCGAGATGTCGTTGAGGATGCCGATGTAGTGGCTGATCTGCTGCGTATCGTCCCTCACCGGAGAAATGTGTAGATCGTTCCAGAAGGGCGAGCCATCCTTACGATAGTTGCACAGGGTCATGTGGAAATCGCGCTGTGCGTCGAGCTCGCGACGAATGCGCTGACCCAGGGCAGGGTCGGGCTGGTCGCCCTGCAGAAAGCGGCAGTTACGCCCCATGACCTCGTCGCGGCTGTAGCCGGTGATGCGTTCGAACGCGGCATTGACGTAGACGATGGGCAGGTCGGGCGCGCGGGCATCGGCAATGACCACGCCGTTGACGCTGGATTCGATGCCTCGCTCGAGGATGCGCAGCTTTACATCGGCTTTCTTGCGCTGGCCGATGTCCTGGAAATAGATCGCCAGCCCCTCTTCGTTGGGGTGGACGTTCACCTCCACCCACAGATCGAGCTTGGCATAATAGGCCTCGAAGCTGGCCGGTACCGACTCGTCGAAGGCGCGACGATACTCCGTTTCGAAGCGGGTGCCCTTGACATCGGGAAAGGCGTCCCACAGCAGCTGGCCGACCAACGCTTCCCGAGGGCTTCCGATGATGCGCTCAGCCGCCGGATTGACGTTGGTGATGCACCACTCCTTGTCCACCTTGATGAAGCCATCGGTGATGCTTTCCAGTAGGCGATTCAGGCGCGCCTCGAGGCGCTTGCACTGCTCCTGGCAGCTTGCAAGCTGAAGCTCGAGAGCGTTACTCATCGTCCTTGTCCTCGCGATACACCAGGATCGTGTAGCGCTGATTCTCGGCTTCTTCGAGCAACATCAGCTTCTCGATCAGGTGGGCCGTGAGCTCCTTGCCCTCATGCAGCAGCAGCATGCCGCTGGTGGAACGAATGTCCTGAGCGAGTACCATCCTGGGCTGAAGCTGGCGGGTTTCCAGTGCCGTCACTGGGCGGCCATGGCTTTCGAGGTCGGGCGCCTTGTCCTGGCACAGGGCAATGAAAGCCCGGCACAGGCTGGGGTCGTAGAGGCGCCCGCTGAACTTGCGCAGCAGTTCCAGCGCACGTGGGCGAGTCACCTGCTGCGGCAGGATCATGCCGCGCTGCAGCTCGATGAAGTCGACGGCGAGCCCCAGCAGGCGGGAGCCATAGGGAATGGCTTCGCCCTGCAGTCGGTCGGGAAAGCCATTGCCGTTCCAGTGCTCTCGGTGATGGCGAATCAGCCGTGCTGTCCCTTCCATGTGCTCCAGGGACATCAGCAGGTTTTCCCCGGTGGTCGGGTAACGGCGATAGAGTTCGCGCTGCTCGCCCGTGAGCTGCTCGGCGGGGGAAGCGATCATGCGGTCGCTCCAGGCCAGCTTGCCCAAGTTATAGAGGGCAGCGGCCAGTTCCAGTTCATGCTGCAGCTTTTCGTCCAGGCCGTGCTCTGTGGCGAAGGCTTGTACCAGGGCGCCTACCTTGGCATTGGTTTGATAGCGCGGCGGGAAACGCTGACTGAGCAGTGACGAGAAGACCTTGGTGGCCGTCACGTAGCTCTTGCGCAGCTCCTGGAAGGCCACTTCCAGCATGTCGGAGGTCTGCTTGAGCTCCTGGGTACGCGCTTCGACGCGCTGCTCCAGCGTCGCGTTGAGCGCGGCGAGCTCCTGGTTTTGAGTTCGCGTGAGTGCTTCCAGCCGCTTTCTCTCACTCTCGGCGTGCTGATGCTGAAGGGCCTGACGCAGGGTCAGGCGTAGCCCATCGTCGTCCCAGGGCTTGGCCAGATAGCCATAGATGTGACCGTCGTTGATGGCACGCACGGTAGCGGCCAGATCGCTCTGACCGGTGAGCAACAGGCGCTGACAGTTCGGCCATTGCTGGCGAACCCGTGTACACAGCTCGGCGCCGTCCATGTCGGGCATCAGGAAGTCGCAGAGCAGTAGATCGATCGGTTCGCGTTCGAGTATCGCCAGGGCGGAAGGGCCATTTTCTGCGGTGTGCAATACATACCCTTCATGACGCAGCACTCGGGAGAGCGAGGCGAGCACATTGGGTTCATCGTCGACCAGCAGCAGCCTGGCGGGTACGGGTTCCTGTGCCACGTCTTCCATGCAGCTTCCTCCCATCCTGGTGAGAACTGTGCCGAAACGGCTTTATTAACACTTATCGGCAGATGAAGAGGAAGCTTTAGGAAATTCAGCCCGGGAGGTGCTCGAGAATGGTATCGACGCTGCTCTTGTCGATCACGCCACGTTCGGTATCGATGCCTACGTAGCTGACGACACCATCCTCGGCGATCAGCGCGAAGCGCAGGCTGCGGATGCCCATGCCGGCGCCGCTGGCGTCTTTCTCCATGCCCAGGGCACGGGTCAGCTCGGCATTGCCGTCGGCCAGCATCAGAATCGCCTGGGCGTTCTGATCCTTCTGCCAGGCGCGCATCACGAAGGCGTCGTTGACCGACATGCAGGCCAGCGTATCCACTTTTTCCAGCACCTTGTCGGCCTTGATCACGAAGCCTGGCATGTGGGTATTCGAACAGCCCGGCGTGAAGGCCCCGGGTACGCCGAACAGCACCACGCGCTTGCCGCTGAAGATGTCGCCGGTGGAGATATCCTCGGGGCCGTCGGGGCCGATGGTCTTGATCGTTACGTCGGGGATCTTGTCGCCTACCGAAATGGGCATGGGCAGCTCCTTGTCTGGGGATGGGGTCTTGGCATCGCCTGGATACTGTAGAGCAATTCCTGGATCAGGGTCGTTGCCGAATGTAGCGAGTTTCAACTGCCCTGATAGGCATCGAAGACTTCCTGGCCGGTCATGTTGTGGGTCTCGTTGGCAAAACGGTAGTACTCGGGTTTCTGGTCGATGAAGATCTGGGTGTCGAAGGTCCAGGCTTCGCCGCCATCCACCAGGCCTACCGGAACGGCATAGTGATCGCCGGTCTTCAGCCGGTAGAAGAGGTGGGTGCCGCAGCGCTTGCAGAAACCTCGCTCCGCCCAGTCCGACGAGGGATAGACGGTGACGTTCTCCTCGCCTTCGATCTCGATGTCGCTGACCGACTCCAACGCCAGCAGCGGCCCGCCGCCCCAGGTGCGGCACATGCTGCAGTGGCAGGCGCCGACATTCTGCTTATGGGCGGCCACCGCCACGTTGACGGCACCGCACAGGCAGCTGCCGCGCGCGTTCATTCCATCCATCATCCATTTTCTCCTGCGTTACACGACGGAAAGGGTTACCGACTCCAGCAGTGTAGCCATACCGGCGCCAGGCCACTCGTCTCCTTTTCAAACTGTATGGATGGATATCCAACGCTGCCTGACCAGAGGCGAGGGAGCGATGTTTGCTACGGTGTGTAGAGTCAAATGACGTCAGGGAGACGGCACATTGCAGCGACGCAAGAAGCTCAAATGGATAGGAGCCACTGCACTGACGGTTGCGTTACTCTTCGCGATCGGTGCGGTCATGATGTCCAACCTCACCCCCAAGCCCAAACGTTTGGTCGAGCCGATAGTGATCGATCATGGCCTCGACGACCCACGCTTCATGCGGTCGTTGGGACAGATCCTTCCGCATCCCCTCGTTGGCGGCAACGGTATCGACCATATCGAGGGTGGCGAGGCGATTTATGCGGCCAAGCTCGACGCCATCGCTGCGGCGCAACATTCCATTAACTTCGAGGTTTTCGAATTCTTTGGTGACGAGGCGGCGGCGGCCTTCGCCGACGCGCTGGCCGAGGCGGCCGAGCGGGGCGTGGCCGTACGCGCATTGCTCGACTACGTAGGTACCATGCCCGCCGAGGAGGAACATCTCGAACGCATGGAGGAGGCCGGGGTGGAGGTGATTCGCTGGCGCGAGCCGGCCTGGTACCAACTGCCGCAGTTCAATCACCGCACCCATCGCAAGCTGCTCATCGTCGATGGTGAAATCGGCTTTACCGGGGGCGCCAACGTCACCGACAGCTGGCTGCCGGAAGACGACGCGCCGGGTTACCGCGACCACCACTTCCGCATTACCGGACCGGTAGTGGGCAACATGCAGGCGGCCTTCGTCGAGGTCTGGCTCGAGGCGAGCGGGGAGCTGCTGCACGGCGAAGACTACTTCCCCGAGCTAGAACCTCAGGGAGAGCTGCTCATGCAGATGGTCAGCAGCAAGCCTCGCGAGGGCATGCATCGGATTCGCATGATGTTCAAGTACGCCATCGCTGCCGCCCAGGAGCGCATCACGATCTCCTCGGCCTATTTCTACCCCGACCCAAGCTTCCTCGATGCGCTGACCGAAGCCGCCGAGCGAGGCGTCGAGGTGCGTATTCTGGTGCCCGGCGACAGCATCGATTACGGCTTCGTCCGGCATGCCTCGGTGAACCGCTGGCGCCCCATGCTCGAAGCAGGAGTGGAGATCTACGAGTATCAGCCTGCCATGTACCACGCCAAGCTGATCAGCATCGACGACCGCTGGGCCAGCATCGGCTCCACCAACATCGACAACCGTTCGTTTCGCATCAACAAGGAGGGCAACGTCAACGTCTACGACGAGGACTTCGCCCGCTACGTTCGTGGCCTGGTAGAGGACGATCTCGACGACGCCATCCTCTATACCGTCGAGCGCTGGGAAGAGCGCCCCTGGCACAAGCGCCTGGTGGGCTGGGTGAGCATGATCGCCGGCGCGCATTATTGAGCCGGCGGCGCATGGGGGGAGCTAGCCGAGCGATTCCTGCGCACGTTCCTGAATCAGGATGCGCAGCGCGGCGGCGGCGGCCGAGAGCGGGTGACGGTGGCGGATGACGATACCCAGCGGCCTTTCTACGTCCGGTGTCGTCAACGGCCGGTACTCGATGCCCTGGGTGGATATCTGACGAAAGCTGAGCCGCGGCAGCACGCTGATGCCGAGCCCGGCGGCGACCATGCGCCCCACGGTGGCGATCTGGCTGGCATCGCAGAGGATCGTGAGCGGCTCCCCCACCTCGGCCATGATGCGGTCGATCTCCTGGCGCGAGCTGGAGAGACGGTTGATGCCGATGAACGGGTGACCGGCCAACTGCCGCCAGGCTAGGCTCTCGTGTGCCAGCAGTGGGTGGCCGCTGGGGCACACCGCCACGTAGCGGTCCATCAGCACCGGCTCGAAGGCCAGCTCCTCGGTGTCGTGGGGCGCCACGGAAAGGCCCAGGTCGGCGCGTCCCTCACGCACCATCTGACTGACCTGCTCGGCCAGCACGTCGTGCAGGCTCAGGTTGATGCGCGGGTAGCGGGCATGGAAGGCGGCGATGATGCCCGGCAGCAGGCCCGCCGCCAGGGTGGGCAGGGCAGCCACGGTGACCTTGCCGCGCTGCTTGGAGAAGCGCTCCTCGAGATCCTCGAAGGCCTCGGACCAGTCGTTGAGCAGACGCACCGCCACTGGCAGGAAGGCCTCGCCCTCCGGGGTCAGGGTCAGCTGACGCGTGGTGCGCGAGAACAGCGCGCCGCCCACCGCCTCTTCCAGCTTGCGCAGGGCGATGGAGATCGCCGGTTGGGAGAGGTGAATGCGCTCACTGGCTTCGGCCAGGCTGTTCGACTGGGCCACGGCGACGAAGGCGCGCAGCTGCTTGATGCTGGGTTTCATTTAGAAAGTAAAACACAATTTAAAAACAATTCAATATACAAAATAGTTGGCCCAATCCAAGCTGCTTCATGGGGAAACCCACATGCAACACGACAAGAACAAGCCCGCAAGCCGGGCCCAAGGAGCCACTCATGAAGCCAACGCTGAAGACCCTGCTGGCCGCTGCCGCCAGCGCTACCTTCCTTACCGCGGGCATGGCGCAAGCCAACGAGCGCCTGCTGATCGGTTCGACCTCCAGCTCGTCGAGCCACTACGGCTACTTCGTCGCCGTCAACCAGATCATCAACAGCCAGGTCGAGGGCGTGAGCGCCTCGGTGGCGGAAACCGGTGCCACCGTCGACAACCTGCGCCGCCTGAGTCGCAATCAGATCGACATGGGCCTGGTCACCACCAACACCGGCTACCACGCCTACGCCGGCCAGGAGGACTTCGACGGCCGCCCGGTCGACAGCCGCCTGCTGTGGGTCTATACCGTCGCTCCGCAGAACGTGGTGATGCGTCAGGATGCCGGCGTCTCGACCCTCGAGGACCTCGATGGTGTGCGCTTCAACCCGGGCATCACCGGTTCGGCCACCGAGAAGACTACCGAGGCGGTAATGCGTACCCTCGGCATCTCGCCCAACTACGTACGCGGTTCCACCACCGACATCGTCGATGCGATGAAGGATGGCCGGGTGATGGGCTCGGCCAAGTCCGGCGTCGGCAACCGTCTCGACGGTTCGAGCATGGACATCGCCACCTTCACCCCGATCAGCGTGATCTCGCTCACCGACGAGCAGGCCGCCACGCTGCGCGAGGAGATGCCCGACGTGGCCATCATCGACGTGCCCGAAGGTGCCGGTGAGGGTATTCCGGCCTACACCACCTGGGCCTTCGGCGTGGCCGTACACGCCCATCCGGATCTCGACGAGGAGACCGCCTACCAGATCGTCAAGGCGGTGATGGAAAACCCCGAGCCCCAGGCCAACGCCTTCTCCGCGGTGCGCGACGCCGATCTGGCGCAGATGACACTGGAAGTGGGCACCGTGCCGCTGCACGCCGGGGCGGCCCGCTACTTCGAGGAGCAGGGCCTGGAGATTCCCGACGCGCTGCGGCCCGTCGAGTAACGGCCAGGGGAGACGATTGCCATGCGCGAGAACCTGACCAAGCTGCTGGCCCTCTTGCTGGGCGGGCTGATCCTCTACACCTCGGCGACCGGCCCCTTCGAGAGCATGGTACAGCGGGGCATCTTTCTTGCGCTGGTGATCCTGCTGGGGCTGACGCTCTATCCGCTGGGCGCGGGCAAGCGCTGGCGCCCGCTGGGGCTGGCCTGCGACCTGGGGCTGGCAGCCGGCGTGGTGCTGGCCTGCGGCTACGTGGTGATGAACTACGAACGCATTCTCGTCGAGCTGCCCTGGGCCACGCCGCGGGACATGCTATTCACCGCCGTGCTGGTGGTGGCGGTGCTGGAGCTGTCGCGGCGTGCCATCGGCGTTATCTTTCCGCTGCTGGTGTTGGCGGGGCTGGCCTACGCCTGGCTCGGCGCGGCGATTCCCGGACCGCTGGGGCATCGCGGCTTCGATCTCTACTACATCACCGAGACGCTCTATCTCGGCGATCTCGGTGTGTGGGGCATGCTGGTGGGCGTGGCCGCCACTACCATCGCCGCCTTCGTGCTGTTCGGCTGCCTGCTGTTGCACACCGGCGGCGGCCAGACCTTCATGGACCTGGCGCTGCGTATCAGTGGGCGCTCGCCGGGAGGTGCGGCCAAGGTGGCCACCGTGGCCTCGGGGCTATTCGGCATGGTCAGCGGCAGTGCGGTAGCCAACGTAGCCACCACCGGCAACTTCACCATTCCGATGATGAAGCGCCTCAAGTACCCGGCGCCCTTCGCTTCGGGGGTGGAGGCGGTGGCCTCCACCGGTGGTCAGATCGCACCGCCGATCCTCGGTGCGGCGGCCTTCATCATGGCCGAGATCCTCGGCGAGAGTTACCTGCGCATCGCCCTGGCGGCGCTGCTGCCGGCCATCCTGTTCTATCTCGGTGTGTTCCTGACCATTCATCTGGTGGCGCGGCGGCGCAACCTGCAGGTGGTGCCCGACGAGGAGCTACCCACCTGGCCCGAGGTGCTGCGCCCGGAGCGGATCATTCCCATCCTGGCGGCGCTGGGCGGGCTCTTCTACGGCGTGCTTTCCGGACGCTCGATCCAGATGTCGGCCTTCTACGGCATTCTGATGACGATACTGACCTTCGTGCCCTTCGCTCTGCTGGCGCGCACTCCGCTGCGCGAGATCGCCGGCAAGCTGCTTTCGGGGCTGATCGATGCCGGCAAGGGTATGGTGATCATCGGCGTGCTGCTGGCCGGCGCGCAGATGCTGGTGGCGATGATCGGCATGACCGGCATCGGCGTGACCCTGGCCAGCCTGATCGTCAACGTGGGCGGGCAGTCGCTGTTCCTGGTGGCCTTCATCGTCGGCGGGGTGTGTCTGATCCTGGGCATGGGCATTCCCACCACGGCGGCCTACGTGCTGGTGGCCTCGGTGCTCGCGCCAGCGCTCACCAGCATCGGCGTCGAACCGCTGATCGCCCACCTGTTCGTGTTCTACTTCGCCACCCTGTCGGTTATCACGCCGCCGGTGTGCGTGGCGGTATTCGTCGCGGCGGGCATCGCTGGGACCAACTGGCTGCCGGCGGCGGTAGAGGCGGTGCGCCTGGCGGCGGCGATCTACGTGATCCCGTTCCTGCTGCTGATCTATCCCGCCCTGGCCGGCTTCGGCAGCGCCATCGACATTCTGCTGGCCAGCTCCCAGGGCGTGGTGTTCGTGCTCGCCTTCGCCACGCTGATGTCGCGGGTCGCCGTTACCGGCAGCCGGCTGCTCGATGTCGCGGGCTTGGGGCTGGTGGTGGGCCTGGCACTCATTCCCGGCTGGCTGACTACCAGCGGCGCATTGCTGCTGCTGGTGGCGCTCTACGCCCGGCGGCGTCAGCGTCTGGCAGCGGCTCCGGTCGCTGCTAAGGCCCCAGGTGCACATGGCATGACGGCCAAGGAGACCCACTCATGACCTTTCTGTTGGGCAGTGGCGCCGGCTTTTCCGGCGACCGTACCGATGCCGCCATTCCCGTGGTGAGAGAGCTGATCCGCCGCGGCCAGCCCGCCGCGCTGATCTTCGAGACCCTGGGCGAACGTACCCTCGCCGCGGCTCACCGCGCCCTGCGCGACGACCCGACGGCGGGCTACGAGCCATTGCTGGAAGAGCTGCTCACTCCGGTGCTCGACGACTGCCTGCAGCACGGCATCGCCATTCTCGGCAACTTCGGTGCGGCCAACCCGGACGGCGCCTGCGGCGTGGTAGCCGAACTGGCCGCCCGCAGCGAGCGGGGCGGGGCGAGAATCGGCCGGGTGCACGGCGACGATATCCGCGCACGGCTGGGCGAAGTCGATCTCGAGCGCTGGGAGGCGGAGAGCCGCGAGCTGCCCGGCGAAGAGGCGCTGATCTCGGCCAACGTCTATCTCGGTGCGGCACCGCTGGTCGAGGCGCTGGAGCTTGGCGCCGAGGTAGTGGTCAGCGGTCGGGTGGCCGATCCGGCGCTGTTCCTGGCGCCGCTGGTGCACCACTTCGGCTGGGCCTGGAACGACTGGGACCGCCTGGCTGCGGGCATGATGGCCGGCCATCTGGGCGAGTGCGGCGCGCAGGTCACGGGGGGCTATTTCGCCGACCCCGGCTGCAAGGAGGTGCCGGGCCTGGCCCAGGTCGGCTATCCGATCATCGAGGTGGAGGAAGACGGCAGCCTGGTGGTGACCAAGCCCGCCGGCACGGGCGGCACCGTCACCGAACGCACGGTCAAGGAACAGCTGCTCTACGAGGTGCACGACCCGGCCAACTACCTGACCCCCGACGTGGTGGTGGATCTTTCCGCCGTGCGGGTAGAGCAGATCGGCCCCGACCGGGTGGCGGTGCGCGGAATTCGCGGCAAGCCGGCGCCGCAGCGGCTCAAGACCACCGTCTGCTACGAGGGCGGCTGGCAGGGCGAGGCGGAGATCTCCTACGCCGGCCCCAACGCGCTGGCCCGGGCGCAGCTGGCCGCCGAGGTGTTGCGCGAGCGACTTACCTTCCGCGCGCCGCCGGAGCTGCGCACGCGGCTGGACATCGTCGGCCATGCCAGTGTGTTCGACAGCGATGCCGGTGATCTGCAGCGCAGCGTGCCGGCAGCCGCTGGCGGTGACTATCGACTGCGGCTGGCCGCCGAGCATGCCGAGCGGCGCTGGGTGGAGCGAGCGACCCAGGAGCTGCTGGCACTGTACTGTGCTGGCCCGGCCGGCGGGGGCGGGGTGCGCCGGCAGTTTCAGCGGCGCGTATGCACCGCCTCCTACCTGGTGCAACGCAGCGACGTGGAAGCCTTTGCCACCTTGTTCGATACCACTCTTTTCGAGACGAAGATGGCCAACGAGAGGAGGGTCGCCCATGGCGCACGCTGACGTGAACTCGGCCGCAAGCCCCCGGGCGGGGCATGCGGTAGCCCTTCACCGCCTTGCCCATGCCCGCGCTGGCGACAAGGGCGACCGGCTCAACCTGGCGCTGTTTGCCTATGAGTCAAGTCACTACGACACCCTAGTGGAACAGGTCACCGAAGAGCGGGTGCTGGCGCTGTTCGCCCATCGCGGTGCCAGCCGGGTGCGCCGCTACCTGATGCCGGGCCTGGCCGGCATGAACCTGGTGATCGACGACGTGCTGCAGGGCGGGGTCAACGGCGCCCTCAACCTGGACGGACACGGCAAGACGCTCTCCTATCTGCTGCTGGGCATGAGCGTGACGCTCGCGGACGATCTTTAAGGTCGGCTCCAACGCCAACGGGCCACCCTTGGGTGGCCCGTTGGCGTTGGGGCAGGGCGAGGCTCACGCCTTGGCTCTGGCCTTCTCCTTGGCTTTCTCCTTTTCGTCTTTCTGCTTCTCGCCTTTCTCCTTCTCGCCGACGGCACCGCGCCGCTGGGCCAGGCTCTCCACCTTGCGCTGCTTCTCGTAGAGAAAGCGCAGCACCTCCTGGCGGTAGTGGTTGTAGCGCGGATCGTCGGCCAGGGCGATACGGTCGCGGGGGCGTGGCAGCTCGATGTCGAGAATCTCGCCGATGCGCGCCGAAGGGCCGTTGGTCAGCATCACGATACGATCCGAGAGCAGCACCGCCTCGTCGACGTCGTGGGTGATCATGATCACGGTGTTGCCCAGCTCGTCCTGGATGCGCATCACTTCCTCCTGCAGGTGGGCGCGGGTCAGGGCGTCGAGCGCACCGAAGGGCTCGTCGAGCAGCAGCACCTTGGGCTCCATGGCCAGCGCTCGGGCGATGCCCACGCGCTGCTTCATGCCGCCGGAGATCTCCGCCGGGCGCTTGTCCAGCGCATGCCCCATGCCGACCATCTCCAGGTTCTTGATGATCCACTCGTGGCGCTCGGCCTTGTTCTTGGTGCGTGCACAGGTCTTGTTCACCGCCAGGGCCACGTTCTCGTAGACGGTGAGCCAGGGCAGCAGCGAGTGGTTCTGGAACACCACGCTGCGGTCGGGCCCCGGTGAGTTGACCTCCTTGCCGTCGAGGATCACCGCGCCGGAAGTGGATTCGGTGAGCCCGGCGACGATGTTGAGCAGGGTCGACTTGCCGCAGCCGGAGTGTCCGATGATGGAGATGTACTCGCCGCGGTCCACGGTCAGATCGATGCCCTTGAGCACTTGGCTCTCCACGCCCTTGGCATGGAAGGTCATGTCGACGTTTTCGATACTCAGATAGCGGTTGCTCATGTTCTTGCTCCTCAGCCTTGGGCGGTGCCGCGGGTCACCCGATTGCCGATGAAGGCGACCATGCGATCGAGGACGAAGCCGACGATGCCGACGTAGACCAGTGCCAGGATGATGTCGCTGATCATCGAGGCGTTCCAGGCGTCCCAGATGAAGAAGCCGATACCCACGCCGCCGATCAACATCTCGGCGGCGACGATGGCCAGCCATGACAGGCCGACGCCGATGCGCAGTCCCGAGAAGATGTAGGGCGCGGCGGCGGGCAGCATGATGCGGGTGAAATACTCCATGCCGTTGAGGCGCAGCACCCGGGCCACGTTGCGGTAGTCCTCGGGGATGTTACGAATGCCCACCGAGGTGTTGATGATGATCGGCCAGATGGCGGTGATGAAGATCACGAAGATCGCCGAGGGAGTGCTGTCCTGGAAGCCGGCCAGCGAGATCGGCAGCCAGGCCAGCGGCGGCACGGTGCGCAGCACCTGGAACACCGGGTCGAGGCCGCGCATGGCCCAGGTCGATTGCCCCACCAGCACGCCAAGGGCGATACCTGCCACTACGGCCAGGGAGTAGCCGTAGGCCACCCGCTCGAGGCTGGCCAGTATCTGCCAGGCCATGCCCACGTCGTTGCCGCCGTGGTTGTAGAACGGATTGACGATCAGCTCCCAGGTATCGCGCAGCACCTGGGAGGGAGGCGGCAGCACGGCACCGGGGGAGGAGCAGAGCAGCTCCCACAGAATGCCGAGCAGGGCGATGATCACCACTGGTGGCAGCACCCGCTGAACCAGCACTTGCTGAATGGCGGCGAAGTCGGGAGCCCAACGGAACGAGACCGCCTTGGCCAGGGTATTGCTGCGTTGCATGCTACTCATGACGATATCTCCTTCTCGTGCGAGATCAGGCGAGGCGCTTGATCTCGAGGCTGTCGAGATAGGCCTGGGGATCTTCTGGGTCGAAGGTCTTGCCGTCGAAGAAGGTCTCCACACCGCGGGAGGTGGAATCGGGAATGTCGGCGGAGTCGATACCGAGGGCGGCAGCTGCCTCGCGCCACAGGTCCTCACGGTTGACCTGCTCGATCAGCGCCTGGCTGTCGAAGTCCTGGGGCAGGTAGCCCCAGCGCTTGTTCTCGGTGAGGAACCACAGGTCATGGCTCTTGAAGGGATAAGAGGCCTGGTTTTTCCAGTAGCGCATCATCTGTGGATGGTCTTCGATCACGCGGCCGGTGCCGTAGTCGAAGTTGCCTTGGATGCGGTCGATCAGATCGGCATAGGGGGCATGGATCCAGCGACGGCGCGAGCAGATCTGGGCCATCTCCTCGTGGTTGGCCGGGTCCTCGCACCACATCTGCGCCTCCATGATCGCCTTCAGCAGCGCCATGGCAGCGTTGGGGTTGGCCTCGACGTAATCGCTTCTCAGGGCGAAGGCTTTTTCGGGGTGATCGTTCCAGATCTCGCCGGTGGTATTGGCGGTGTAGCCGATGCCTTGATTGATCAACTGGTGGTTCCACGGCTCGCAGACGCAGAAGGTGTCCATGCTGCCGACGCGCATATTGGCCACCATCTGGGCGGGGGGAATGGTAATCGTCGAGACATCGCGGTTGGGATCGATGCCGCCGGCCGCCATCCAGTAGCGGATCCACATGTCGTGGGTGCCACCGGGGAAGGTCATGGCAGCACTCGCTTCGTCGCCGCCGGCGCGCTTTTCGGCGAGTGCCTGGCCGAACTCTCGTGTGTCGAGTTGCACTTCGAGATCGGCATAGTCGCGCCCGACCGAGATGCACTGGCCGTTGAGGTTGAGGCGCGCCAGGACGCTCATCGGCACCGGCCGGTTGTTGGGGGTGATAGCGCCGGCGCTCATCAGATAGGGCATCGGGGTGAGGATATGGGCGCCGTCGATGCCGTTGCGCTGGGAGCCCAGCACCAGGTTGTCGCGGGTGGTGCCCCAGGAGGACTGCTTGAGTACCTCGACGTCGGTCATGCCGTGGGCAGCGAAGAAGCCCTTTTCCACTGCCACGAACAGCGGTGCGGCATCGGTCAGGGCGATGAAGCCGAGCTTGGCCGAAGTGGTTTCAGGCCGTCCGCTGGCCACGGCCCAGCTCAACGGCAGGCTGCTGAGCAGAGCGGTACCGCCCACGACGCCAGCGGTCTGCTGCAGAAAACGGCGGCGGTCGAGTACGGGGTTGCCCTTGTTGGTCTTGTTCATGGGTATGGCTCCCAATAAGAAGTGTCTGGCCAAATAAAACGGCGCCTGCCCCGATTCGCATGACGATGTCACGGGAACCTGGGCAGACGCCGTTGTCTGGTCCTGGTGCTGCATGGAAGCGCTGAACCGTCGTTGACTCAGCGGACGGTTAGACTTTGCAGCTTGGATGCCATTGCGCCTTGTTATCGATTTATTTCTTTTAAAACAATTCGTTGATATTTTGTTTGTGATACCTATCAAGGGCCGTGTCCGGCTCGCAGGCGCCGCGAAGGTGCGCTCGGGTTGTGCGATGCACCATTGCCGCCTGTGCCATTTTCAGTGCTCGATTCCGGTTTCCGCCGTTGGCTGAAGGATGTCGGCCAGCCCCAATACGGTTTGCGCGATCTCGGCCATGCTCTTGCTCTGGTCCATGGCCATCTTGCGCAGGAAGGCGTAGGCCTGTTCCTCGCTCATCTTCTGGTGGGACATGATCAGGCCCTTGGCGCGTTCGATCAGCTTGCGCTCACGCAGCGCCCGGCGCGTGTCCTCCAGCTCGTCGCTCAAGGCCTGCAGGCGCCCGGCCTGGGCGCGCATCAGCTCCACCAGCGAGCGATTGAGCGAGGAGCCCACTACCCGGGCGGTCACCTCGCCCAGCTCCTGGCTGGCGCTGCCATCGAGCAGTTCCACCAGTTGCTGACACACGCTCGGCAAGCCATCGTTCAACTGCCGGGTCAGCTCATCCCGGTGGGTCAGGCTGCGCCGCGCATCCAGGGTTCGCGTCAGGCAAAGGCTGGTCAGCTCGCCGATCATGAAGGTCTCGACCCGCTGCATGGCATCGATCCGCCAAGTGGTCAGTTCGTACCAGGTCTCGCCCAGGGTGTTGGCGCTCTCCGGCAGCGCCATATCGCCGCAGGCCATCTCCCGCAGCTGCTGAATGCCGGCCAGGGTGCGGCCGGGCATCTCCAGCTGCCACTGTTCGCGTACCGCCTCGCTGGTGAATTCGAGACAGGTGTCGAAGCAGCGCTGCTGGGCGTCGATCAGGTGCAGCAGCAGCTGACGATGCGCATCGTCGAAGGTGCCGGAGGTGAAGCCGGCGGCACCGCAGGCACGCTCCTGGCCGGCCAGCTCCTTGCCCTGCATCAGATGAAAAACGGCGACCAGCGCCAGGGTGATGTCGGGGTCGCCGGCGGTATCGGCGGCTTCGAACACCACCGAGAGCAGGGCGCTGATGAGCTGATTGTACGATTGGGTTGCCGCATCGGGGCCGGTGCCGAGTGCGGCGATGTCGCGGCGCAGCGCGTCCAGGCCTTCGAGAGCGTGCCAGACGAAGGCAACCCGCTTGAGCAGCCTAGCAGTGGTGGCGGGGCGACCGGCGGTCTCGCCCAGCGCCTCCAGGCGGGAGCGCAGGGCGCGCTCGGTGGCCAGGCACTCCTCTATGCGCTCCTGACGATGCTCGGCGAAGCGCTGTCCGTCGGAGGCCAGATAGACGTTCGAAGCGCCGCGTTCCTTTTGCAGCGCGTGGATGAAACGACTGACGTCGCCGACGATGTCGCAGGCGGCGGTAAGGTGTTCGAGATCGTCGATTTCGCAGCGCTTGGCTGCCAGCAGCAGGCGTTCGGCGGGTGTCATGGCTCACCTCGTTCATACGCAATGGCCGCCGCCCCGAGGGCGGCGGCCAGATTGGGCAAGCGTTGCGGCAGCGGGTGCCGCTGTGCTTGCGATCAGCGCAGCGACAGCGCGCCGGCGCCGGTATCCTCGCCCACGGCCTGGCGATAGGCTTCGGCTTCCTCGGCTTCCGTTTCGTCGCTGAAGCGCACCAGCAGAGCGCAGGAGGCCAGTACCAGCACGATCAGGCCGAGGTAGAACAGGCCCTGCTGATAGGTGATGGCTTCGCTGCGGAAGAGGAAGGCGGCAGCCACGGCGCCGACGTTGCCACCGGCCCCGACGATGCCGGCCACCGCACCCAGGGCCTTCTTGTTGATGAAGGGCACCACGCCGTAGGTGGCGCCTTCGGCCATCTGCACGAACAGGCTGAACACCAGCATGATGCCGATGGCATAAGAGAGCACGTGCATCTGCGAGAAGGCCACCAGGGCGATGCCCTCGCAGATCAGGGCGATGAACAACCAGCGCACGCGCCCCTTGAGGCCGCCGTTGCGGGCGAACAGGTCGGAGAACACTCCGCCCAGGGTGCGGGCGAAGACGTTCATCAGTCCGAACAGCCCGGCGATCATACCGGCGGTGGCCAGCGTCAGGTCGAAGTGATCGAAGAAGTAGATGGCGGCGATGTTGTTGATGGTCAGCTCGACGCCGAAGCAGATGGCATAGACCACGAACAGCGCCCACACGCGGATGTCCTTGGCGGCGGACATGAAGCTCTTGCCGGCACTGTTCTCACCGGTGGCGGGGGGCAGCTCGCCGCGTGCGCGCAGCTCGTCGAAGTTGCCGTTGGGGGCGTCCTGGGTGAACAGCCAGTAGCCGATACCGGTGACGAACATCACCACGCCCGGTACCACCATGGCCAGACGCCAGCCCAGCGTCTCGCTGACGCCCAGCATCAGCAGTCCGGAGAAGATCAGCGGCATGACGATCTGGGTGGTGCCGCCCCCCAGGTTGCCCCAGCCGGCGCTGGTAGCGTTTGCCGTGCCCACCACGTTGGGCGCGAACATCATGGTGGTGTGGTACTGGGTGATGACGAACGAGGCGCCGATGGCGCCGATGGCCAGGCGCGCCAGCAGGAAGGTCTCGAAGCTGTTGGCGAAGCCGATGCTCATCACCGGAATGGAGCCCAGCACCAGCAGGCCGGTGTAGGTCTTGCGCGGCCCGATACGATCGCACAGCACGCCGATCAGCAGCCTCACGATCACGGTGATCAAGACCGAGGCGATGATGGTGTTGCCGATCTGGGTCTGGGTCAGGTTAAGGTCTTCGCGTACCACCGCCATCAGCGGGGCGATGCCGAACCAGCCGAAGAAGCAGATGTGAAAGGCGAACCAGGAGAAGTGGAAGGCACGCATCTGTGGCGTGCGCAGGCTCAAGAGACGAATGCGGTTCGCCTTGTTGAGAATTTCCATGGGCTATGACCTCGTACGGATTGTCGATACATGAGTTCGCCCTTCTCCGTTGAAGGTCAGGTCTGACGCACTCGTACTTCCCTTGGAAGCCTGGTCCACGCCTACCCGGCAATTTGATTCATATCAAGCAATCCGTTTGCCACATCTTCACGTTGTTCATTTAAAACATCGGGTTATGGTTTGATGGGTGGATCGGAGTCCGTATGACCCTGGAAGAGAATGACAAGAGAGAGGTGGGAGAGTGGTCACAGGGTGGCAAGAATGGTGCAGTGCCGCACGATAATGCCCCCTGCTGGTGCTAGGGGGGAGGGCGGCGAGATCGGTTCAGCAGGTCTTCAGGGTTCAGCAGGTCTTAACCGTGGATCAGTACATGGCCAGTTGGGTGGCGTCACGCTCGCAGCTGAGGAAGGCGGAATTTTCCAGCCATTCGGGATCGGGGAAGTAGGCGAACAGGTAATGATCTTCCTTGATGCTGTCGATCAGCGGATAGGTCACTTCCTGGCGTACCGCCGGGCAGCCGTGACTGCGCCCCAGCCGGCCGGTCTGGCGGATGAACGCCTCGCTGACGTAGTCGGCGCCGTGGATCACGATGGCACGCTGATAGGCAAGGTCGTTGACGCCTGGCTCCAGCCCTTCCAGGCGCAGAGAGTAGCCGTTGCGTCCGTAGTAGCTGTTCATGGTGCGAAACAGGCCGAGGCTCGACTGGTAGCTCTCGGGAGTGTTGGAGAACACCGTGGCCTCGGCATCGCCCGAGCCGCGGCCATGGGAAACCAGCTCCTCGAACATCAGGCGCTGCTGGGCCAGGTCGAAGACCCACAGGCGCGGTTCGGTGGAGGGGCGGGAGAAGTCGATGACGGCCAGGCGCCTGGCATCGGGCTCGGCGCAGGCCACGGCTTTGGCGGCCAGCTTAAGCACCACCGGGTTGGCGTCGGGAGCCAGGTTGGCCAGGGTCCGACTGAGCGGTGCGGGAGAAGGATACGAAAGCCCTGCCTGGCTCAGGAAGTTACCGGCATGGGCGGTGGGCAGGGTGACCAGCAGGGAGGCGGCCAGGGTCGAGAGCGGAAGTCGTAGCGTCGGTAAAAAGCGCATTGGCATGCCTATGGCGTTGCAACACCGCAGCGGCAGCGCCGCATACAGGGTAAACGTAAAGAAAAGTGAAGATGCACGGGCCCGGCTGGCTTGCAGCCACTAGCCAGGCACTATTATGAAGAGAGAGGCCAGGAAGGCCAGACCAGCCATCAACGGAGCAGGGGGGATCGATGCGCTTTATTACATGGATGGGAGTACTGGTGATGCTGCTTGTCGCCATGCCGGGAGCCTCGGCGGAGGAGCGGGCGCGCCAGGCGAGCGTTGACGATGCGGATGACAGGCCGAGCCTATCGCCCGCGCTGGCCGATGAAAGCGAGTTGCTGCAGGCGTTCTATGCCCAGCGCGACCATCGACCGGCCTGGCGGGATGAGGAAACGATAGCCGGGCTCGTTTCAACGCTGCGTGCCCTCGATGAGGATGGCTTGACCCCCGAGGACTACCGTCCCGACGATATCGAGGCGGAATACCGCAGCGTGCGCGACGAGGACGCGGATAGCGAACGGCAAATCCACTACGAGCTATTTGCCAGCCGCATGTTGTTCACGGCGCTCGAGCATCTGCAGCGGGGCAAGGTCGACCCCAAATCGCTGAGCGCGGATTGGGAGGTGCCGGTGGAGGCGCCCGACCTGGATCTTGCCGCGATATCGGATGCCATCGACCAGCAGCAATTCGACCGCATGCTGGTGGAGGCGCGACCGCCCTACACGCCTTACCAGCGCTTGCGTGAAGGACTGGCTCGCTATCGCGACATCGAACGGCAGGGCGGCTGGGAGCGGCTGCCGGAACGCGATAGTGCGCTGCGTGTGGGAGACGACGACGACGACGTGGAGCTTCTGCGTGAACGTCTGGCCGTGGCCGGTGTGCTCGAAAATGGGGCGACCGACGACGGGGATGAAGACAACGGCGCCGCTTCCGGGGAGGCTCGGGAGGGCGCCGATCCGCGGCGTTTCGACAGCGACCTGGAAGCGGCAGTGCGCCGTTTCCAGCGGCGGCACCTGCTGGAGCCCGACGGCATCGTCGGACGTCAGACGCTTGCAGCGCTCAACGTTCCCGTCGAGCGGCGCATCGATCAGATTCGCCTCAACATGGAGCGTGCCCGCTGGTTGCTGCACGGCCTGCCCGAGGCCTATGTGCTGGTCGACATCGCCGGCTACGAGCTCAGCTACTTTCGTCCCGACGGTGAGGTCTGGCGCTCGCGTATCGTGGTGGGGCAGCCCTATCGGCGTACGCCGTCGCTGCGCTCCGAGATCACCCACATGACCGTCAATCCCACCTGGACGATTCCACCCACCATTCTGCGCCAGGACGTGCTGCCGGCGGTGCGCCGCGACCTGGGATATCTATGGCGTGAGCGCATCCAGGTACTGAGTCCTTCCGGGCAGCCGCTCGACCCCTGGCGGGTCGACTGGGACAATCCCGGCAACATCGTGCTGCGCCAGGCGCCGGGGCCGCAGAATGCACTGGGGCAGCTCGCCATCCGCTTTCCTAACGACCACATGGTCTATCTCCACGATACGCCGGCACAGGGAAATTTTTCGCGCTATCAGCGCGCCTTCAGCTCTGGCTGCATTCGCGTCGAGAACATTCGTGGACTGGCCCAACTGCTGTTCGACGATACCGACAGCGATCAGGACATCGACGCGCGCATCGACAGCGGAGAAACCCGCAACGTCTCGCTCGCCAACCGCATGCCGGTCATCCTGCACTACTGGACCGTCAACCCTGACGATGACGGTGCGCTCTCGTTCCGTCCCGATATCTACGAGCGTGACGACGAGCTGCTGCGCGAACTGGATCGCCCGCTGGAGCTGTGAGCCAGCGGGCGTGAAAAAAGCCCCGGCCACGTCCTGTGGCCGGGGCATGGCTAAGCCAGGCTTGCCCCGCAGCGGGGACAGACCGTGCGGGGGCTTTCGCTTGCAGCGGAGGCAGCGCCGGAAGTCGCTACGACTTCACTCTTGCCGGTGGCGATACGCTCCGGGTGGAGCGGTACCAGCTTGCCGCGTTCCCAGCGCAGGCCGATGTCCTTGAGCATGCGGGGATCGCAGTCGCGCAGCGAAGCATCGCGGCGGCGATTGGCGTAGTGGGCGCCCACGGCGCGCAGCAGACGACGGGTAGTGCGAAGTAGTGCCATGATCTCGGTCTCCTTGAGTGGAGGCCGGGAACTTGTGCGCGGTAGACGGGAAAAATGCTATCCAGGCTTGGCCGCGACAAGTGCCGCGGCCAGCGTCCTTCAGGTGTCGTCGTTTCGACGGCCGGCCCACGGCAGCAGCAAACGGGTACGCATCGCGTTAATGGATACGCGATGTTGCCGATTTGCCTTGTTGCCTGGAAGTAGCCAGCGCATGAGGGACGTTTCTCGATGGGTAATGAACGATGGATGGTGCCGCATCTTCAATGCGACTCTTTTCTTATAGCCAATCGCTCAACAAGCGTCAACGAATGATCTAACGGTAGCCTTCCGCCTGCAGCCGGAACAGCCTGGCATAGCGGCCGTTCTGACCCATCAGGCTTTCATGGTTGCCGCGCTCGATGACCTTGCCATCGTCGATCACGAGGATCTGATCGGCGGCGCGCACGGTGGAGAAGCGGTGCGAGATGAGGATGGTCATCTTGTCGCGGCGGTGCTCGCGGAAGTCGGCATAGACGGCCGCTTCGGCGGCGGCGTCCATGGCCGCGGTGGGTTCGTCGAGCACCAGGATGTCGGCGCTTTCCCGCATGTAGGCCCGGGCCAGGGCGATCTTCTGCCACTGGCCGCCGGAGAGCTCCTGGCCCCCTTTGAACCAGCGGCCGAGCTGGGTGTGATAGCCGCCGGGCATGTTGCGGATGAACTCGTCGGCCAGGCCGCGTTCGGCCGCCTCCTGCCAGCGCGCTTCGTCACCGAAGGCTTCGACGTCGCCGGCGCCGAGGTTCTCACCCACCTTGAGCTGGTAACGCACGAAGTCCTGGAAGATCACGCCGATGCGCCGGCGCAGGGTCGCCACGTCCCATTCGTGCAGCTCGCTGCCGTCGAGCAGTATGCGCCCTTGGCTGGGCTCGTAGAGACGTGTGAGCAGCTTGATCAGCGTGGTCTTGCCCGAGCCGTTGGCGCCCACCAGCGCCAGGCTTTGCCCTGGCGCGAGGTGCAGCGTGATGTCCTGCAGCGCCGGCCGCTCGGCGCCAGGGTAGGTGAAGCCCACCCGCTCGAAGCGAATGCCGTCGCCGGGGTGGGCACCCTGGGTGAGGCGGCCGGGCTCGGAGGTCACCGGCTGCTCCAGGTACTCGTAGAGATTCGACAGGTAGAGGTTGTCCTCGTACATGCCGCTGATCGAGGTGAGGCTGGCCGACAGCGCCGCCTGGCCCTGCTTGAACACCATCAGGTACATGGTCATCTCGCCCAGGGTCAGCGCGCCCGAGATCGTTTCCGCCACCACCCAGGCATAGGCGCCGTAGAAGGCCAGTGTGCCGAGCAGACCGAGCAGAAAACCCCAGCTCTCGCGGCGGATGGTCAGGCGGCGGTCTTCGCCGTAGAGTGTCTCGAAGATCCGGCGATAGCGCTGCAGCAGCAGCGGCTCCAGCCCGAACAGCTTGACCTCCTTGATGCTGTCCTCCCGGGCCAGCACGGTCTCCAGGTACATCTGCATGCGGGTCTGAGGGGAGCGCCAGCGGAATAGACGGAAGGCGTCGCCGGAGAACTTGGCCTCGGAGACGAATACCGGCAGGGCGCCGATCACCAGGATCAGGATGGCCCAGGGCGAGAACTGCACCAGCAGCACGCCGAAGCTGACCAGCGAGATGGCATTCTGCAGCAGCGAAAAGGTCTTGTTGACCAGCCCCAGCGGACGGATCGAAGCCTCACGGCGCGCCCGGGTGAGCTTGTCGTAGAACTCGGAGTCCTCGAACTGGGCAAGCGACAGGGTGCCCGCCTTCTCCAGGATCATGACGTTGACCTTCTGACCCAGCAGCGCCCGCAGCAGCGACTGCTGTGCCGACAGGCCGCGCTGGGCCAGGGCGATGGCGGCAATGACTCCGGCTTCCGCCAGCACGTAGCGCAGCACCGGCCAGGCGCTCTCGAAGGTGAGGGAGGCGCCGGTCTCGCGATGATAAGCCATGGCCTCGACCACGGCATCGACGATCAGTTGGCCGATCCAGGCCGCCACCGCCGGCAGCACGCCGGCGACCAGAGTGCAGACCGCCAGCCCAAGGGTGAGGGGTCGGGAGGTTTGCCATACCAGTGCCAGCGCGCGGCGGCTGTAGCGGAACACGCCGAAGAAGGCGGTCAGGCGATTGCCACTGGCTGGCGGCGGGGCTGGGATGGCGCGGCGCATGGGTTAGCTGGAGACGACCAGGGAGTGGTGCTCAACAAACGACGCCCTGCACTGGGGCAGGGCGTCGTTTGACGTGCATCGGCGATGATATCGGATCAATCGTCGTCGCTCTCTGCGCTGGCGCTGGCCTGTGCCACTGCCGGCCCGGTCTGACCGGAGCGCAGCGTGGCGAGCAGCGGCTCGGCCTGGCGCTGGAAGGCCATCAGGCGTTGGCCTTCCAGACTCTTGCTTTCGGGCAGATCGACCTTCATGGCATCGACAGCCGTGTTGTTGACATGCACCTCATAATGCAGGTGCGGGCCAGTGCTGCGGCCGGTATTACCCGACAGTGCGATGCGCTCTCCCATGGTGACACGGTCGCCGCGGCTCACGATGGCGCGAGAAAGGTGGAGGTAGCGCGTGCGGTAACCGTTGTCGTGACGGACCACCAGATAGCGACCTGCCACCGGGTGGTTGCCCACCTTTTCCACGCGGCCGTCGGCCGGGGCGATGATCGGCGTGCCGATGGGCATGGCCCAGTCGGTGCCGCGGTGCGGGCTGACCCGGCCGGTGACCGGATGGGTACGGCGCGGATTGAACCCTGAGCTCATGCGATAGCTGCCCTCGAAGGGGTAGCGGGCGAAAGCGGGGTCGAGGCTCTGGCCATCCGGGGTGTAGAAGTTGTTGTCGTCGCTGTTGCGCACCAGGGTCAGGTCCATGCGCGCCCCGGTGTACTGAATCGCCAGTACGCGGGAGTCGAAGCTGCTGCCATCGATGATGTCGGATTCGACCAGCACCTTGAATTCATCGCCGCGGCGGGTGTCGCGGCGGAAGTCGAGCTTCTTCTCCAGCAGCCGTGTGACCTGGGCCACTTCGGTACTGGAGAGACCGGTGGACTGAGCGGAACGGGCAAAGCTGCCGCTCACGCTGCCGGCGAACAGACGCTGCGTGGCCTCGCCGGCACGTTCGATGGTGGCGACGTCGAAACCGTCTTCGTCGCGCTCGAGCAGGAAACCTTCACGGGCATTGCGCATCACGCGCAATGCCAGCAGTTGGTCGTGCTCGTCGAGCTGATATTCGAAGGTGTTGCCGACCCGCCAATGGGTCAGCAGGCGCTTGTCCGGGAGGCTGTCGAGCAGGCGCATGGCCTCGCTGTAGCCCATGCCCAGTTCATTCTGTGCCAGCACGGCGAAGGTATCGCCCTGCTCTACGGTATAGGTGCGCCATTCCGGCACGAAGGGCTCGGCAGCAGCAACCTCATGATCGAAGAGGATCGGGCCGTCCACGAACAGCGCCAGCTCTTCGTCAGGATAATCTTCGTAGGAGGTGGCATCGTCGAAGGAGGTGGCATCCGCCGCGGCCAGTGCTTCGTCATCGGTATGGATGTCGTCGAGCATGCCGTTGGCCAGGGTGCCGATCACCATCGCCATGTGCAGCGCCCCGGGGTCGAGCTCCGTTGTCAGTTCGATACCGCCGTCATCGGGCATGGTGGCGGTATCGAGCTCGGCAGCGGCTCTGACGGGGGTGGGCGGTGTCGCCTGTTCTGCCTGAGCCATAGCGACCCCGGAGAGGTCGATGATCTCGGTCGGCTTGAGCTGGGAGAGCGGAATGTAGTCTCGGGTGGCATCGATGGCCTGAGTGGCGATCTCGATGGCATCGGCGACGGAATAGCGGTCACTGTTGAGTGCGGGGAGGCCTGGTTGAGCCTCGGGCGACAGGGGGAACAGCACGGTTTCGGGAACCTGACCCTGACGCTGGGTATTCTCTACGACGGTAACGATCTTTTGTGCGCCCAGCACAGTCACCATGGTGGCAACAGGTAGCAGCAGCAACTTATGCGTGCGGGGCAGCGAATGAAGGATTCGCAACATTGGTATCGGCCATAAAAAAAGATGACAAGAATATAAAAAGGCATGGGAACCTTAACCCATGATATATGGCCTGCCTAGACTGTACGTGCATACAGCAATGTGCGCCCCGGCGCCTCACTGTCGAGACCCCGGGCCGTCAAGTGTTGTCGAACACTGTTCAACAATGTTCATTGAACGTGAAGAAAAGAGGGAAGACAACCCCTTTTCGGTAACTTTTACTGAACCGCCTGTTTAGTCAGTGAAGGTGCCGTTGCGGTAGTCGCGCAGGGCCTGCTCGATCTCGTGCATGCTGTTCATCACGAACGGACCGTAATGAGCGATCGGTTCGCGGTGAGGTGTGCCCGCCAGCAGCAGGCACTGGGCGCCAGGCTGGCTGGAAAGGGCCACCGAATCGCCGGGGCTTAGCCTGGCCAGCTGACCGGCGGCCACATTCTCCCCCTCGATCTGCAGAGTGCCTTCGAAGACGTAGACGGCCAGTGTCTCGCTCGGCGCCGTGAGTGTGAGCTCCCCATCGGCCTCGAAGCGGGCATGGGCCACGCCGCCACTGCCCGCCAGGGCGTCCAGAGGTCCCGACACGCTCTCGCCTTGCTGTGTCGACCAATTGCCACCGAGAGCAATCAGCTCTGCCTTCTCTTTCTTAAGGCGCGGCATCTCGTCGCTGCGCACGTCGCGATAGCGCGCCGCACTCATCTTTTCCCGGGCGGGCAGGTTCAACCACATCTGGAAGCCATGCAGCCCCTGGCTGTCGGTGAGCGGCATTTCCGAGTGCACGATGCCGCGCCCGGTGTGCATCCACTGGGCGTCGCCGGCCTGGATGGTGCTGCTGTGCCCCAGGTGGTCCTCGTGGGTGATGCCGCCATGCACAATGTAGGTCAGCGTCTGGATGCCGCGGTGCGGATGCGGCGGGAAGCCGCCGATGTAGTCGTCAGGACGGTCGGAGCCGAGCTCGTCGAGCATCAGGAAGGGGTCGAGCTCGCCGTCGAAGCAGTGGATACGCTGGATATGAACGCCGTCGCCATCCTGGCTGGGGTGGCTGTGAAACAGGCGCTCGATGCGCCGGATGCTGGGGCTGGTGGCCATGACTTGCAGTCTCCAATGATGGATATGACTGGTATTTTAGGCCGTTTTTTTCGAAGATTAATCGCAACGTTTCGCACTTTTCATTCGAGGAAGTCGAATATGTCTCGCGTTACCCTGGCCCAGTGGCAGATGCTCGCGGCAGTCGTCGATCACGGCGGCTTCGCTCGCGCCGCCGAGGCGGTCCACAAAAGTCCCTCCACGCTCAATCATGCCGTACACAAGCTGGAGCAGCAGCTTGGCGTCAAAGTGCTGGAACCCGTTGGGCGGCAGGTACGGCTGACCGATGCGGGAGAGCTGCTGCTGCGCCGGGCGCGTCAACTGATCGAGAGTGCCGAGGCGCTGGAGGACGTAGCCGGCCGGCTCTCCGAAGGCCTCGAGGCGGAAGTGGTGCTGTCAATCGACCAGATATTTCCCAACGCCGCGCTGGCGGTGGCGTTGAGTCGCTTTTCCGCCGCTTACCCCTATGTGCGCGTGCAGCTCCACGAAACGGTGCTCAACGGCGGCATAGAGATGCTCTACGACGGCCGCGCCGATATCGCCATATCGGGTCTGGCGGCTCAGGGGTTTCTTGGCGAGCCGCTGGTCACCGTGCGTTTCGTTGCGGTGGCGCATCACGAGCATGAACTGCATGGGCTCGAGCGGCAGCTCGATCTGCGCGATCTGCAGCGGCATCGCCAACTGGTGGTGCGCGACTCGGCGCTGCGCCAGTCGATGGATGCCGGTTGGCTCAAGGCCGAGCAGCGCTGGACGGTGAGCCATCTCGAAACCTCCATCGACATGGTACGGCGTGGCCTGGGCTTTGCCTGGCTGCCCGAGACCCGCATCCACACTGACTTGGAGAGCGGCGTGCTGCGACCGCTGCCGCTTGCGGCCGGTGGGGTCCGCGAGGTGCCCATGCAGATGATCTTCCGCGACCGGGACCGGGCCGGCCCCGCCACCCGTGCCATGGCGCGTGCGCTCAAGGAAGCCGTGGCGAGTGAATGTACGGGTCGAGTGTGACCGTTCGGAATTTTCATTGCATGAAACGGAAAAACTGCGCTTGAGCGAGAGGCCGAACGGTTTACTCTGACTAGCAAATTCTGTTTGCCGGAGAACGTTATGGGCCTGCTGATCGACGGAAAGTGGCACGACCAGTGGTACGACACCAAGAAGCACGGCGGCGAGTTCGTACGCGAATCCGCCAAGCTGCGCGACTGGGTCACGCGTGACGGCAGCGCCGGCCCCGAGGGCCATCGCGCCGTGCCGGCCGAGGCGGGGCGCTTCCATCTCTATGTCTCGCTGGCCTGTCCTTGGGCGCATCGCACCCTGATCATGCGCAAGCTCAAGGGGCTGGACGACCTGATCGGAGTGTCCTGGGTCAGTCCGCTGATGCTCGACCAGGGCTGGACCTACCACGAGGACGAAGGCGCCAGCGGAGATCCGGTCAACGGCGTCGAATACCACCGCGAACTCTACACGCTGACCGACTCTCGCTACACCGGCCGGGTCACGGTGCCGGTGCTGTGGGACAAGCACGAGAAGCGCATCGTCAACAACGAGTCGGCCGAGCTGGTACGGATCTTCAACGATGCCTTCGATGACCTGACCGGCAACCGTCTCGACTTCTACCCCCTCGACCTGCGCGAGACCATCGATGCGATCAACGATGACGTCTACGACCACATCAACAACGGGGTCTACAAGTCGGGCTTCGCCACTGAGCAGGCGGTCTACGAGAAGCACGTCACGGCCCTGTTCGAGGCGCTGGATCGGGTCGAGAGACGGCTGACCGAGCACCGTTACCTGGCCGGGGAGTGGCTCACAGAGGCCGACATCCGCCTGTTCACCACCCTGGTGCGTTTCGATGCGGTTTACTATGGCCACTTCAAGTGCAACTTCCGCCGCATCGAGGACTACCCCAGCCTCTCGAACTACCTGCGTGAGCTGTACCAGTGGCCGGGCGTGGCCGAGACGGTAAGCCTGGACCACATCAAGCGCCACTACTATTACAGCCACGACACCATCAATCCGACCCGCATCGTGCCCAAGGGGCCGCTGCTCGACTTCGACCGGCCCCACGATCGGGAGCGGTTGCCGGGGCAGGGCATTCGCGAGAAGGGTTAACGGTTCTTGGCCAGCCAGCGATCCAGAGCATTGGCGAACTCGCGCCGGTCGGTGTCCGAATAGCCTTTCGGCCCGCCGGTGTGTTCGCCGCTGGAGCGCATCGTCTCCATGAAATCGCGCAGCTGTACCTTGGCGCGAATGTTATTTTTATCGAGCATCTCGCCGCGAGTGGTCATCACCGCGGCGCCCTTGTCGATGGCCTCCATGGCCAGCGGCAGGTCGGAGCTGATCAGCAGGTCCCCGGCGGCGAGGCGCGCCACGATCTCGTTATCGGTGGCGTCGAAGCCATGGCTCACCGACAGCGATTTGACCCACTTCGAGGGCGGCAGCGGGATCGAGTGGTTGGCGACGAACCAGGTGGGCGTGGTAGTGCGCTCGGCGGCGCGAACGATGATCTCGCGCGCGACCTTGGGACAGGCATCGGCATCGACCCAGAGCGTGGGCATTCGGCAGGGCTCCTCGTGAAGACGAGGGCAAGATAATAGCATGCCCCCGTCTCCTGCCGATCAGTCGATCAGACCGTGTTCGTCATAGAAAGGGAAGGGTCCGGGATAATCGCCAATGACGGCTTGGTGAGTCACCAAGCCGTGGGTAAGGCTCCATTGATGCAACAAATAGCCCGGTGGCTCGAGGTGGAAGCCTGAGGGGCCGTGCGGATCGAGATCCAGGCTGACCTGATGCGATACACCGGGACAGCTCATTGCCAGGGTGCCGGCGAAGCGTGTCTGGATCGCGCGATGCAGGTGGCCACAGAGTACCCGCTCCACCTGAGGGTGAGACGCAATGATCTCGGCCAGAGCCGCCGGCTCGTGCAGGGGCTGACGGTCCATATGGGCGATACCGCTGGCAAAAGGGTGGTGGTGCAGCATCACGAGGGTGGGGCGGTTGGGCCGCTGCTTCAAGGTCTCGTCGAGCCAGCGTAGGCGTTCGGCGCAGAGTTCGCCATGGGACTGCCCGGGTACGCTGGAATCCAGACCGATCAGCCGCACCGGGTGATCCTCTACGACCCATTGCAGGAAACGAGGGTGCTGAAAAAGGTATTCGTGCCCGGCGAAGGCGTCGCGCATGGCGGTGCGATCGTCGTGGTTACCGGGCACCAGGTAGTAGGGCACCTGGAGCCTCTCCAGCAACGCTTTGCAGGCGGCGTACTCCTCGGGGTGGCCGAAGTCGGTCAGGTCGCCGCTGATCAATACCAGCTTCGGTGCGGGAGTCAGTGAGTTGAGGGCCTCGACGGCCCGGTGCAATGCCCCAGCCGTATCCACCTGGCGGTAAGAGAGGCGCCCATCGGTCTTGATGTGTGGGTCGCTGATCTGGGCAATCAGAAAAGGTTCGCTTGAGCTTGGGTCATGCATGATTTGTCTCCAGGTCCTTGGCTGGATACGCATGAGACTCTGGGTGAAACAGAGTTTCTGGCGGTAGCCGGAGACCAATGGGTTCATCCGCACGCCACTGGCGGCGCGAAGCGGTCTCGACCTGTAAGCATGTGCTGTCGCCAAGGTCTATCAACAGACGCTGGCTCTGGCCAAGAAAGATGCTCTGACGCACTTTTCCGCGTAAGTCTGCACTGTCAGCCGTCACTATCTGAACGTCTTCCGGCCGGCAATAGACCGCTGCAACTCCGGCGAGGTGCGGTGCGTGCAGTTCGCCACCACTCACGCGCAAGCGGCGGTCAGCCGACGTGGCGTGAACCTCAAGGCGGTTGACGGCGCCGATGAAGTCGGCCACGAAGGTGCTGGTAGGGCGGTGATAGATTTCCCTCGGTGTTGCGAGTTGGGCGATGCGCCCCGCCTGCATCACGGCGATACGGTCGCCTAGCGCCATGGCCTCGGCCTGATCGTGGGTAACGTATACGGCCGTGATACCAAGCTCGCGTAGCAGTTGGCCGATTTCCAGGCGCAACCGGTCGCGTAGCTTCGCGTCCAGTGCTGCCAACGGTTCGTCAAACAGCAAGACCTTTGGCCGCACGGCGATGGCTCGGGCCAGCGCCACACGCTGCTTCTGGCCGCCGGAGAGTTCGTGAATGCGCCGTGTGTCGAAGCCCTGGAGATCGACCATGGCCATCACTTCTTCCAGCCGCCGGCGGATCGCGTCTCGAGGCAAGCCTTTGATCCGCAGGCCGTAGGCAATGTTGTCGGCAACGCTCATGTTGGGAAAGAGCGCATAATTTTGAAACACCATTCCCACGTCGCGCTGCTCGATGGGCAGAGCGGTGACATCACGCTCGCCGAAGCGAACACGGCCGCCGGCGTCCGGACTCTCCAGGCCGCTGATGATGCGCAGGGTGGTGGTCTTGCCACAGCCGGATGGGCCGAGCAGGACCAGGGTTTCTCCGGCGGCGACGGTGAGATCCAGTGGGTGCAGCGCAACCTGGCCGCCGGGGAAGGTGCGTCCGCACCTTTCAAGAGTAATGGAGGTGGAAGTCATGGCGTTCTCGAACGATTGACGAAACGCCCTGCCCATTGAATCACGACAAGTAGAGGCAGGGTCATGGCGAGAAAGATCAGCGTGTAGGCAGAGCCGATTTCCAGCCGCATCGAGGCGTAGCTGTCGGCCAGGCCTACCGGCAAGGTCTTGTTGAGCGGAGTGTGCAGCATCCAGGTGATGTTGAATTCGCCGATGGAGAGAGTTACCACCATCAGTGCGCCGGCGAGTATGCCGCCTATGCAGTTAGGCACCACCACGCCGAGGAAGCGCTGTCTGAAGCCGGCGCCGAGACTGGCGGCGGCCTCCTCCAGTTCGGCCAGCCGGGCGCCACGCATGACCGCCAGTACCGGGCGGATCATGAATGGCAGGGTGAAGAGAACATGGCCAATGAGAATGAACAGCCAGCTCTCACGGAATCCGCGCATATGGCCGTAGGACAGCAGCAGGGCCAGCGCTGTGGCCAGTCCGGGTATTGCCACTGGCAGTAGTAGCGCCTCTTCGATGGCGTTCGCCCAGCGGCGCTTGCTGCGCAGCAGGCCGTAGGCGGCAGGCACACCGAGCAGCACGGTGAGAAACAAGCAGGCCAGGGCGAGCCGAATGGAGAGCCATATGGTATCTGCATAAAGCGCCCACACCTCTATTACCCAGCGTAGCGTCAGGCCGCTCTGCAGGCCGATGAAGTAATTGGCGGTAAGGCCGGCCATGACCGACATGATGACCGGTACGATCATGAACAGGCACACCACCAGGGTGAAGCTCAGTTGCAAGTAGAAACGTAAGCGATTCATGCCGGTGCTCCCAGGCTGGCACCGGCCAGCTTGCGGGCAAGGCTAAGTGCCAGCCAGGTGATCACGCCGAGCACCACCGAAAGTGCCGCAGCCATGGCGAAGTTGGCGTAGTTGGTGAACTCGCCGTAGATGGTCAGCGGCATGATGCTCATGCGTGTGCCCAAGGTGAAAGCAGTGCCAAAGGCTCCCATGCTGGTGGCGAAGCAGATCGCCGCAGTGGAGAGCAGGGCCGGAGCGATGCCGGGTACTATCACGTCGCGAGTGACCCGCCAAGGGCTGGCGCCCAGTGAGCGTGCGGCCTCCTCCAAGCTACGGTCCAGGGTTTCACAGGCGGCCATGACGGTCGTGATGACGCGAGGGATGGAGAAGTAGAGATAGCCGACGAATAACCCTGTGAGGGAGTAGGCGAACATCCATCGCTCGTCGAACAGCCACATGCTGAATTGCGCCAAGGCGCCCTGACGACCGCCCAGCATGATGACGAGAAAACCCACCACCACACCGGGAAAGGCCAATGGGAAGGTGAGAATAGCGACTAATACCGCCTTGCCGGGAAAGTGGTGGCGGGCAAGGAAGAAACCCGCCACACCCGCAATCAGTACTGCCAGGGCCGAAACGGTCAGCGAGATGCCTAGAGTGGTACCCAGGCTGATGAGGTACTGGCGCTGGGTGAGGATGGCGAAGTAAGCGCTCATGCCGCTGGCCCGGTCAAGTTCCGTGCCCATTGCCACCAAGCGAGTGAAGGGCAGTAGCCAGAAGGCGCCGAACACTGCCATTGCCGGGGCCAGGGTGAAAAGCGCCAGCTTTTGCTGGCGCCGGTTTACCTGCTGGAGCATCAGCGCACCTCGGCCTGATAACGCTCGGAGAAGCTTCGCTGCGCAGCGGCCATGGCGTCGTAATCCACGGTCTTGGCACGGGCATAGTCGCTGTCGGGAAGGAAGACTTCGCGAGCCTCTTCGGAGATGGCGCTTTCGCGCACCGGGCGTAGATAGGCGTTCGCCCACACTGCCTGCCCCTGATCGGAGAGCACGAAGTCCAGTACCGCACGGCCGTTGTCGGGGTTGGGGCCGTTCTTCACCAGACTCATCACGTAGGGCACTACCACGCTGCCTTCCTCGGGAATCACGAACTCCACGTTAGCGCCGTCGCTGTGGCGTGCTCGGTAGGCGTTGAAATCGTAGTCGAGCAGGATGGGAATCTCACCGGAGAGCACCCGTGCGTAACTGGTCTGCTGCGGCACGATGGGCTGGTTGGCGGCGAGTTCGTTGAAATAGTCGATGGCCGGAGAGAAGTCATCCATGTCGCCGCCCAAGGCCAGGTTGATTGCCACTGCGCCGACATAGCCAACGAAGGCACTGGCAGGATCGAGGTAGCCGACCATGCCGCGATACTCTGGCTTGAGCAGGTCGGACCAGGAGGTAGGAACTGGAGCGCCATCCAGGGCGTCGACGTTGACCATCAGCCCCATGGTGCCGGAGTGGAGGGTGAACCAATGGCCTTCGGGATCCTTGAGCCCCTCGGGGATCTCGTCCCAGTGCGCAGGTTGGTAGGGCTCGATGACGTTCTCATCCGCAGCCTGGATGCCAAAGCTGACACCGTAGTAGACGACATCCGCCACGGGATTGCTGCGCTCGGCGACGAGTTGAGCCAGTGACTGGCCGGAGTTCTTGTTGTCCTGCGGCACGTTGATGCCGGTTTCCTGTTGGATTAGACGCAGTTGGGAACCCCAGTCGGCCCACTCCGGGGGACAGTTGTAGCAGATCGCATTGCCGCTGGCCTGTGCGGCGGATGCAACCCCGCTGATACCTAGCAAGGCGGCAGCCAGCAGAGTCTGACGAAGACGCGGGAAGGGCATGGTGTGTTCCTCTATGGGGCGGATGGTTCCGGGGCTTGGTAGGGTGCCGGAGGTGATCCGGCGCTTTCGCCCTCACGCAAGACGTGGGGCAGGGGGCGAGGCTGTGGATCCTCTCCCCGTATCAGGGCAAGCAATGTTTCTACCGCCACGCGACCGAACTCGGCGCGGGGCTGTACTACCGTGGAAAGCGAAGGGTAGAGATGACGACCAAGCTCGATACCGTCGAAGCCCATCACCGACAGGTCTCCCGGCACTGAGCGTCCGCTGCGTCGTAACTCGCCGATCAGACTGATGGCGAGCAAGTCGTTGGTGCAGAGTACGGCCGTCAGCCCGTCTGCCCCACCCAAGGCGGGTTCCAGTTGGGAGAGGGCGACCTGGGTGTGGCGGGGCATTTCAATCAGTGCAAGGGGAGTGAGGCCTGCGGCCTGCATGGCCTCGCGGTAGCCCTCATGGCGCAGGCGGGCGCGATCCGACTGCAGTAACGGGCCACCAATCATGCCGATGCGCCGATGACCCTGAGCGATGAGGTAGTGGGTCGCATCGGCCATGGCGGCGCGATTATCCACTCCCACAGAAGGAAAACACGGGGCGACGGGGGGGTTGTGCACCAGCAGGCAAGGCGTGTTCTCCCGGCGTAGCTTGTCGAGTATCGTGCTGCGCTCTGCCTCTGCCACGGTTAGGGCCAGCCCGTCGACCCGCTGACGCAGCATCTCCTCGACGATGGCTTCCTCGCGACCAGGGTTGTAACCGCTCGTGGTGACAAGCAAGGAATAGCCAGCGGCCCGGGCCGCCTGCTCCATTGCCTGCAACTGCTCGGCGAACACAGGGTTGTCGAGACTGGGAACCATCACACCTAGCATCAGGGTGGCTCGGGTGCGAAGCTGTTGTGCCACCTTGTTGGGGCGAAACCCAAGATCGCGGGCCGCTTTCATCACCCGCCGGTGGGTTTCGGGGCGCAGGCTTTCCGGTGAGGAAAACGCTCGGGCTGCCGTGGCCCGGGAGACTCCCGCCAGTCTTGCCACGCTGAGTAGGTTTGCCACTCACCACCTCGACTTGTTCGTGAACGCAATGAGATCGATCTCATTGCGTCACTCTAGGTGTGCTCAATGACGGAATGATGATGTTCGGGTGGCAGTTCGGTGGCAGCCATAGCGACGGTGATAATGCTGGCAAGGCGGCATGCAGCGTGATAGCATGCGCGCTCCTCGCATGTGTTGACCCCGCCATCATGACGATTCGCTCCGAGCGCCGCGCGTTCGAGAGGCAATCACCGAGACCGACAGCGATCCGCTGCAACGTCCGAGATGTGAAGATGGAGCGCTACAGGATGCCGCCAACCGGGCGACATCGGCGCAAAAAGGTCGCCACAGCGGTTCCCGCCGATGGCGCGAACCGGATGCCAGGTGCGACCGGCATCCCACGATAACGTGATCCGCTCTGTCCAGGCCCTATCGGCCAGTGAAGACAGAGCCACCGACCTGCCAAGAGCGGTGTCGGGGATGCCTCAATGTGATTTGCCGGCGAGTGCCGGCCTACCAAGGTGTGATTGATGACCTCGACTTCTGTCGCCTCGCCGAGCTTCGGCGATCTTGCTCTGCTGCCTGCCGTTCTCGCCGCTGTCGAAACACTGGGTTACGAAACTCCTTCACCGATTCAAACACAGACCATTCCTGCGCTGCTGGAAGGTCGTGACATGCTGGGCCAGGCGCAGACCGGCACCGGCAAGACCGCTGCCTTCGCGCTGCCCCTGCTGTCGCGGCTCGAGCTGACTCGCCGCGAGCCCCAGGTGCTGGTGCTGGCACCGACCCGTGAGCTGGCCCAGCAGGTGGCCGTCTCCTTCACCAAGTACGGCCAGAACCTGCAGGGTCTGGAAGTGGCCACCCTGTGCGGTGGCCAGGAATATCGTGAACAGCTGGGTGCGCTGAAGCGCGGCGCCCAGGTAGTCGTGGGTACCCCGGGCCGGGTGATCGATCACCTCGACCGCGGAAGCCTCAAGCTCGACGGCCTCTCCGCCCTGGTGCTGGACGAAGCCGACGAGATGCTGCGCATGGGCTTCATCGACGACGTCAAGCGCGTGGTCGCCGATACCCCCAAGGACGCTCAGCGCGTGTTCTTCTCCGCCACCCTGCCGGCCGAGATCGAGCGCATCGTCAATCGCTACCTAGTCGATCCGGTCAAGGTTGCCATCGAGTCGCGTACCACGACGGGTGAGAACATCGAACAGCGCCTGGTGCGGGTCGACGGCGGGGCCAAGCTGGAAGCGCTGGCACGTATCCTCGAGGTCGAGCCGGTGGATGCCGCCATCGTCTTCGTACGCACCCGTGCCGCCTGTACCACGCTGATGGAGCAGCTCTCCGCCCGTGGCGTGAACGTGGCCAGCCTCTCCGGCGACCTCGATCAGAGCCTGCGTGAGCGCACCATCCAGCGCCTCAAGCGCGGCAAGGTCGACGTGCTGATCGCCACCGACGTGGCCGCTCGTGGCCTCGATGTGCCGCGTATCACCCACGTCTTCAACTACGACCTGCCCCAGGACAGCGAAGCCTATACCCACCGTATCGGCCGTACCGGCCGGGCGGGACGTACCGGCATCTCGATCACCTTCGTGGGCTTCCGTGAAGGCCGCAAGGTGGGCTGGATCGAGCAGGCTACCGGCCAGCGCATGACCGAGATGGCGCTGCCCGACGAAGCGGCCATTCGCGCCCATCGTGACGAGGTGTTCCATCAGCGCATCATCGGTTCCCTGACCGCCGGAGCCGACGAGCAGCGTGCGCTGGTCGAGCGTCTGGTGGCGGAAGGTCATGACCCGGTCGAGCTGGCCTGTGCCTTTGCCGCCCTGGCCCGCGCCGACGAGGCGCCCATCGGCCGCCTGCAGGCGCCGCGCAAGGAGCGTGTCGAGCGTGGCGGCGAGCGTGCCCCGCGTGACGGCAAGGCCCCGCGTCGCGACCGTGCTCCGAGCGAAGGCATGACCCGCTATCGTGTGGCTGTCGGCCACAAGGATGGCGTCAAGCCGGGCCAGCTGGTCGGCGCGTTGGCCAACGAGGGTGGTATCGAAGGTTCGCGGATCGGCCGTATCGACATCCGTAACGCCTTCTCGGTGGTGGAGCTGCCCAGCTCGCTGCCGCCCAGCATCCTGGCCAAGATGGCTCGCGCCCGCGTCGCCGGCCGTGCGCTGGAGATCAGCGAAGACAGCGGTGCCCCCGAGCGTGCCCCGCGCCGCCGCCGTGAAGACGGCGATGCGCCGGTGCGTCGTCGCACCAGCGCTTGAGCGCACCCTCGGCCGCTACGGTGGCTGAGGCGAACGACACCCAGGCCGGTACCGGCCTGGGTTTTTTTATGCTCAAGGGAAGCGATCATGGCCATGGTGCGCGCGGCTTGGGCCGGTTTCTCAGAGCGATTTCACTGCGATGGCGGGGCTGCTTGACTCGAAGCGCAGAGGATTGCGTAGTGGCCTGCCAAATTCGGGAAGGCTGATCTCGAAGCGGTCGCCGTCTTGGGTCTGGATGCCATCGGCGAAGCTCAGGGTCGCTGTGCCGAAGAAGTGCACGTGCACGTCGCCGGGGCGTCGAAAGTTTGGGTACTTGAAGTGGTGATGCTCCAGGTTGGCCAGGCTGTGGGCCATATTGGCCTCGCCGGTGAGGAAGGGCTTCTGCCACACGGTCTCGCTGCCGCGTACGATGCGGCTGGTGCCTTCCAGGTGCGCTGGTAGCTCGCCGATCAACAGCTCGGGGCCGAAACTGCAGGCGCGCAGCTTGGAGTGGGCCAGCCACAGGTAATTGAAGCGCTCGGTGATGTGATCGGAGAACTCGTTGCCGATGGCGTAGCCCACCCGCCAGGGCTGGCCGTCGTCGCCGATCACGTAGAGCCCGGCCAGCTCAGGTTCCTCGCCGGCATCCTCGGCGAAGTGTGGCACGGCAATCGCTGCCTCGGGGGCGACGACACAGCTACCGTCGCCCTTGTAGAACCACTCCGGCTGGGCGCCGGTCTCGCCGGGGGCGGGCTTGCCGCCTTCTACGCCGAGCTTGAACATGCGCATCGAGTCGGTCAGTTCCGTTTCGGCGACCTGAGCCTGTTGTTGAGAGTGGGCGTGCATGGCCGCACGCGTATCGGCGCTGCCCAGGTGAGTGAGGCCGGTGCCGGTGACCAGGCAGTGGGCCGGGTCGGGATGGGTCAGCGGCGGCAGCAGGTGTTTTTCCTCGATCAGCTTCGAATAGTCGAGGCGGGTTTCGCTGAGTGCTGCCTCAGCGGTTTCCACCAATGACCGGCCTGCGGTGATGGCGCGGCGGGTCAGGGTGTAGGTATCGGCATCGAGCAGACGAACCTCCCGGTCGCTTTCGACCTGGGCGGCATGGACCCGGCCCTGGTGCTCGCATTGAATCAAACGCATGGTGAAGCTCTCCTGGGGATGTCGCCTCAATGGCTGGCCAAAGGAAGGCAAGGCTTGTATGTTCAACATATAAGTTTCAATGTTCAATTTATACTTTCGTATCGCTATCTCCCAATCGCGCTGAAGCAAGGCAAGCGCTGAGCAAGCAGAAGGAGGCGTCATGTCCGTCACCACACTAGGCCTGGTCGGAGTCGGCAAGATCGTCCGCGACCAGCACTTGCCGGCTCTGGCCGAGAGCCGCGATTTCCGTCTGCTGGCGACAGCGGACCCCAACGCTCGGCTTGCGTCGATGCCCGGCTATGCCGGCCTGACGGCAATGCTCGAAGCGCATCCCGAGCTGGAGGCGGTAGCCATCTGTACGCCGACGCATCTGCGCTACTCCCAGGCACGTATCGCCCTCGAGCGAGGCAGAAACGTGCTGCTGGAGAAGCCGCCCGGTGCGACCCTGAGCGAGGTGGAGGATCTGGTCGAGCTGGCCGGGCGCCAGGGCTGCACGCTGTTTGCGGCCTGGCATTCACGCTTCGCCCCGGCCGTGGCGGAGGCTCGTGACTGGCTGCGCGAGCGGCGTATTCAGCGGGTCGAGATCGACTGGCGGGAAGACGTGCGGGTGTGGCACCCGGGGCAGGCGTGGATCTGGGAGCCGGCCGGCATGGGGGTGTTCGACCCCGGCATCAATGCGCTGTCGATCGCCACCGAGATCCTGCCGCGGGCCTTCTTCCTGCGTGATGCGCGGCTGTGGGTCCCGAGCAACTGCCAGGCGCCCATTGCCGCCGCGCTGACCTTCAGCGACACCGAGGGAACGCCCATCGTGGCCGACTTCGACTTCCGCCAGCCGAGCCCGCCGATCTGGAGCATTCACGTGGAGACCGAGGCGGGACGGCTCAGTCTGCTGCGGGGCGGCTGCCGGCTGGAGCTCGACGGCCGCTGCCTGCTCGACGCCGAGGAGCGCGAATACCCGAATCTCTATGCCAGGTTCGCCGAACTGATTCGACAGCGACGCAGCGACGTCGATCTGGCGCCTCTCCGCCACGTGGCGGACGCCTGTCTTGCTGCCTGGCGCGAGCCGACCGAGCCCTTCATCGAGTGAACTAGAGTAGGCCTTGCTGGCGCTGATACCCGATCAGTTCTCGCAACATGGTCATCAGTGTCGCCGCGCCTGGGGAGGGGCGTCGGCGCCGCAGGCTCACCAGGCCGAACGGCTGCACGCTGAGCCGCTGATGGAAGGGCAGGATGCGAAACCGCGTCGGGGCGCACAGCAGCTCGGCGACCCGACGCGTCATGGCCGTGATCGTATCCGAGCGGTCGATCAGGGCCAGCGCCACCAGGATGTCGGTGGTGTCGACGATCTGCGCCGGAGGTTCGATGGCGTGATAGAGGAACAGCGCGTCGACCCGCTGGCGCATCAGCGCTCCCTCGGGCTGTAGCGCCCACGGATAGGCGGCCATGGCCTCGAGCGTCAGCGGGTCGACGCCCGTGAGCGGATGGCCCTCGCGACAGACGAAGCAGATCTCCTCCTCGCCGATCTCCTCGAACACGAACGGCTCGGACGGGAAGCCGGCCGGTATCCGGGTGATGGCAAAGTCCAGCTCTCCCTCCAGCAGCCTTGGCACCAGCCGCTTGCTGACGTCGACCTCGACGCTGACCTTGAGTCTGGGGTGGCTGCGGTGCACCCGCTCGATGGCACTGGCCACCAGCGTCACCGCCGGTGCCATCACGGTGCCGATGGCTACCTTGCCGGCGTTGCCCTCGAACAGGGCGTTGAGCTCCTCGCCGGCGTTGTGCAGCTCCGAGAGCATGGTCTGCGCATGCCGCACCATGACCTCCCCGTACCAGTTCGGGTCGAGCCCACGGGAATGCCGATCGAACAGCTTGACCCCCAGTTGGGCTTCGACGTCTCCCAGCAGTTTCGAGGCGGCCGGTTGGCTGATGCCCAACTGTGCCGCGGCACGATGTAGATTGCGCTGCTCGTCGAGGGCGAGAAAGAGCTGGAGGTGGCGCAACTTTAGTCGTGCTTCCAGGAACCAGTCGTCGTTCAGGGTGCGCATGGCGCCTCTCCGCTTCGCCTGTCGATATCCATTTTTATATTACTCGATCGATAAATGCATATTGGTTGGTTATGTCAGGCCTGTCTACTGTAGCGGCTGTATCTGCGACACCCCCGTCGCGGCAACAACAACAATCCTCCGCAGCAGGAGACGACACATGCCAATCACGACCACGCTTTCCCGACTGGCGCTGGGCGGCGCCCTGGCTCTGGCAACGCTGGGTGGCGCCCAGGCCCAGGACGACGTGCGCATCGGTTTCATCGTCAAGCAGCCCGAGCAGGCCTGGTTCATCAATGAGCAGCGGGCCGCCACCGAACGCGGCGAGGAGCTCGGCTTCCGCGTGGTGCGCCTGGCCGGCAGAGATGGCCAGGAGGTGCTCAGCGCCATCGACAACCTCTACTCCCAGGGCGCTCAGGGCTTCGTCATCTGTCCGCCCGATGTGCGCCTGGGGCCGGCCGTGATGAACCGCGCCAATCAGTACGGCATGAAGGTGATCACGGTCGACGATCAGTTCGTCGACGGCAGCGGCGAACCGCTCGAAGGCGTGCCTCACCTGGGCATGTCCGGCTACCAGATCGGCCGCCAGGTGGGCGAGGCGCTAGCCGCAGAGATCGAGGCGCGCGGCTGGGATCCGCAGCAGGTCGCCGCGCTGCGCATCACCAACAACGAACTGCCCACCGCCCGGGAACGTACCGACGGCGCCAGCGACGTGCTACTCGAGTGGGGCTTCCCCGAGGCCAACATCTTCGATGCCCCGCAGCAGAGCACCGATACCAACAGCGCCTTCTCTGCCGCTTCGCCCGTGCTCTCCCAGCGCAGCGAGTTCCAGCACTGGATCATCTACGCCCTCAACGAGGAGAGCGTGCTGGGCGGTGTGCGTGCCACCGAGCAGTACGGCCTCGGCGCCGCCGACGTGATCGGCGTGGGCATCAACGGCTCCGGGGCGGCCTTCGCCGAGTTCTCGCGCAGCAACCCGACCGGCTTCCACGGTACCGTGGCGGTGAGCTCCACCCAGCACGGGCGCCAGACGGCGGAGAATCTCTATCGCTGGATCACCGAAAGCGTGGAGCCCCCGGCCAACACCGAAACCACCGGTACCCTGATGACGCGCGACAACTGGCAGGACGTGCGCGCCGAACTCGGGCTGTGAACGTGACGGCTCACGCTGGCGGGAGAACGCCATGACCGAACCCTACCTCCGCTTCGATGGCATCAGCATGGTCTTTCCCGGCGTGCGGGCGCTGGACGGGGTCAGCTTCGGTGCCCATGCCGGCCAGGTGCATGCACTGATGGGCGAGAACGGCGCCGGCAAGTCGACGCTGCTCAAGGTGCTCAGCGGCATCAACCGAGTGACCGAGGGCGGTCTGTGGATCGATGGCCAACGGCATGTCTTCGCCAACGCCCGCGAGGCGCTGGCTCAGGGCATCGCCATCATCTACCAGGAGCTGACCCTGTCGCCGAACATGACGGTGGCCGAGAACCTGCTGCTGGGCCAGCTGCCCACCCGCCATGGCTTCATCAAGCGCCGCCAGCTGCGCGAGCGGGCGCTGGCGATCCTTGCCGATCTCGGCGAGGGCGACATTCACCCTTCGACCAAGGTGCGCGATCTCTCCATCGGCCAGCAGCAGATGATCGAGATCGGCCGCGCGCTGCTGCGTGATGCCCGCATCATCGCCTTCGATGAGCCCACCAGCAGCCTGTCCGTTCAGGAGACGCGTCAGCTCAAGCGCATCATTGCCCGGCTGCGCGAAGAGGGCCGTGTGGTGCTCTACGTCACCCACCGCATGGAGGAGGTCTTCGACATGTGCGATGCCGTCACCGTGTTCCGCGACGGTAAGCACATCCGCACCCATGCCAGCCTCGCCGCCCTGGATCACGACACCTTGGTCAGCGAGATGGTCGGCCGCGACATCGAGGACGTCTACGGCTACCGGGAGCGCGAGCGGGGCGAGGTGATCCTCGAGATCGATGCGATAGAGGGACGCGGACTGAAGGCGCCGGTGAGCTTCGAGGTGAGGCGTGGCGAAGTATTCGGCCTGTTCGGCCTGGTCGGGGCGGGGCGCAGCGAGCTGATGCGGCTGGTATGCGGCGCCGAGAGAGCCCGCTCGGGCGAGGTGCGCTTCCAGGGTCAGACGCGATGCTTCGCCAGCCCCGGCGAGGCGATCCGCATGGGGATCGCCATGTGTCCCGAGGACCGCAAGTCCCAGGGCATCTTCCCGGTGGCCAGCGTGGCCGACAACCTCAACATCAGCTGCCGGCGCTTCTTCAAGCGCTGGGGCGTGTTGCGCGACACCCGCCGCGAGCGCGCCAACGCCGAGGAGTACATTCGGCGGCTCAGCATCAAGACCCCGGGGCCGCGCACGGCCATCGGCACGCTCTCGGGCGGTAACCAGCAGAAGGTGATCCTGGCCCGCTGGCTGGCCGAGGAGATCGAGCTGTTCGTGGTCGACGAGCCGACCCGCGGCATCGACGTGGGCGCGCGCCGCGACATCTACACCCTGCTCTTCGACCTGACCGAGCAGGGTAAGAGCGTGGTGGTGATCTCCAGCGACCTGGCCGAGGTGAGCTCGATCTGCGACCGCATCGGCGTGATGCGCGACGGTGCCCTGATCGAGATCGTGCCGCGCCATGAGGCCACCCAGGAGCGCCTGCTGGGGCTGGCCCTGCCCGCCTGACGACTCGCCCGACAACATCAACGAAGAGAGAGACGCCATGACAACCCACAAGTTTGCCGGGAGGGGCGGTAGCGTGGCTGCCGCTCCCCCGCGCCGGGGGCTGCCCAAGCCCCTGCGCACCCTGCTCGACACCTCCGGCCTGATCGCCATCTTCGTGATCCTGTTCGTGGCGCTGTCCGTGTTCATCCCCGGCTTTCTCACCGGACGCAACATGGTAGGGCTGCTGCTCTCGATCACCCTGATCGGCACCATCGCCACCACCATGATGATGGTACTGGCGCTAGGCGAGGTCGACCTCTCGGTAGCTTCCACCGTCGCTTTCGCCGGTGTCGTCGCCGCCGTGGTCACCTCGACCTCGGGCAGCGTGGTGATCGGCGTGCTTGGCGGCGTGCTCGCCGGCGGTGCGGTAGGGGCCTTCAACGGCTTCGTGGTGGCGAAGTTCGGCATCAATTCGTTGATCGCCACTCTCGCCTCCATGGAGTTCGTGCGCGGCCTGGCCTACATCACCTCCCGTGGCGATGCGGTGATGATCACCGTGCCGGAGTTCTTCGATCTGGGCAGCGCCTCCTTTCTTGGCCTGACCCTGCCGGTATGGACCATGATCGCCTGCTTCGTGATCTTCGGCGTGTTGCTCAACATGACCGCCTTCGGGCGCAACGTGCTGGCCACCGGTGGCAACTCCGAGGCGGCAGCCCTGGCCGGTGTCAACGTGCGTCGGCTCAAGGTCATCGTCTTCGGCCTGCAGGGGGTGGTGGCCGGCATTGCCGGGGTGCTGCTCGCCTCGCGCATGGGGCTCGGCGATCCCAACACCTCGATGGGCCTGGAGCTGGCGGTGATCTCTGCCTGCGTGCTGGGCGGCGTGGCGCTCTCCGGCGGCGTGGCCACCATCACCGGGGTGCTGGTGGGCGTGCTGATCATGGGCTGCGTGCAGAACGCCATGGGCCTGCTCAACGTGCCCACCTTCTATCAATACCTGGTGCGCGGCGCGATTCTGCTGCTGGCGGTGATGTTCGACCGCTGGAAGCAGACCCGACGCCAGCGTGCGTGATCCTTCGGTTTCAGGAGAGCTCATATGACCGACCGCAAGCGTCCCTTGCGCAGCGCCCAGTGGTTCGGCAGTGCCGACAAGAACGGCTTCATGTACCGCAGCTGGATGAAGAACCAGGGCATCCCGGACCATGAGTTCGAGGGCAAGCCGATCATCGGCATTTGCAACACTTGGTCGGAGCTTACGCCCTGCAACGCGCACTTTCGCAAGCTGGCCGAGCACGTCAAGAAGGGGGTGTTGGAGGCGGGCGGCTACCCGGTGGAGTTCCCGGTGTTCTCCAACGGCGAGTCGCTGCTACGGCCCACGGCCATGTTCACTCGCAACTTGGCCAGTATGGACGTGGAGGAGTCGATCCGCGGCAACCCGCTCGACGCCGTGGTGCTGCTGGTGGGCTGTGACAAGACCACGCCCGCGCTGCTGATGGGGGCGGCGAGCTGTGACATTCCTACCATCGTGGTCAGCGGCGGGCCGATGCTCAACGGCAAGCACGAGGGCCGGGACATCGGCTCGGGCACCGTGGTTTGGCAGCTCTCCGAACAGGTCAAGGCGGGCAAGATCTCGATTCACGAGTTCATGGCCGCCGAGGCCGGCATGTCGCGCTCGGCGGGTACCTGCAACACCATGGGCACGGCCTCGACCATGGCCTGCATGGCCGAGGCGCTGGGCACCTCTCTACCGCATAACGCGGCGATCCCCGCGGTGGATGCAAGGCGCTACGTGCTGGCGCACCTCTCCGGCAACCGCATCGTCGAGATGGTCGAGGAGGACCTGCGGCTTTCCCGGGTGCTCACCCGGCAGGCCTTCGAGAACGCCATTCGCACCAACGCCGCCATCGGCGGCTCGACCAACGCAGTGATTCACCTCAAGGCAATCGCCGGGCGCATCGGTGTCGAGCTCGACCTCGACGACTGGAGCCGTATCGGTCGCGGTATGCCGACCATCGTCGACCTGCAGCCCTCGGGGCGTTACCTGATGGAGGAATTCTACTATGCCGGCGGACTGCCCGCGGTGCTGCGCCGGCTGGGCGAGGCCGACCGTCTGCCGCACAAGGAGGCGCTGACGGTCAACGGCAGGACGCTGTGGGAGAACGTCAAGGAGGCCCCGCTCTACAACGACGAAGTGATTCGCCCGCTGGAGCGGCCACTGCGCGAGGATGGCGGCATGTGCGTGCTGCGCGGCAATCTGGCGCCGCGCGGGGCGGTGCTCAAGCCCTCGGCGGCGAGCCCCGAGCTGATGACCCACCGCGGTCGGGCGGTGGTGTTCGAGGACTTCGACGACTACAAGGCGCGCATCAACGATCCCGGCCTCGAGGTAGATGCCGACAGCGTGCTGGTGATGAAGAACTGCGGGCCGCGCGGCTATCACGGCATGGCCGAAGTGGGCAACATGGGGCTGCCGGCGAAGCTGCTCGAGCAGGGCGTGACCGACATGGTGCGTATCTCCGATGCGCGCATGAGCGGCACCGCCTACGGTACCGTGGTGCTGCACGTGGCGCCCGAGTCTGCCGCCGGCGGGCCGCTCGCGGCGGTGCGCGACGGCGACTGGGTCGAGCTCGACTGCAACGCCGGCATCCTGCACCTGGAGGTCGACGATACCGAGCTGCAGGCGCGCCTGGCCGAGCGCGATCCCACCGCCGAGTCGCGCCGGATCGCCAGCGACGGCGGCTATCGCCAGCTCTACATCGAGCGGGTGTTGCAGGCCGACGAGGGCTGCGACTTCGACTTCCTGCTCGGCTCTCGCGGTGCCGACGTGCCGAGGCACTCCCATTGATGCGGCTGGCGGGAGAGAGGCGCCTGGTGGAAGGGGCGATGATCCAGTGCGTATGGCGGGGCAGGGCGCGGCTGGGCAAAGGGCCATTGTGGTGCCCTGAGCAGGGCGAAGCGGGGCGGCTGCTGTTCGTCGACATTCTGCGGCGCGCGCTGCATGTGCATGACTTCGCCAGCGGCAGGACGTGGGGCTGGTCGTTCGAGGAGGCGTGCAGCTGGCTGGTGCCGCGTGCCGACGGCGACGGCTTCATTGCCGGTCTCGCCTCGCGGCTGGTGCACCTGCGCCTCGACGAGAACGGGCCGCGCATCGTGGGAGACTGGGTCACCCCCGAGGAGCCGGGACGGGGCGGCCTCGCTCGCCTCGTCGATGCCGAGTTGCGCCAAGTCGACTACAGCTCTGGTGTGACCAGCGAGACCGCCGTGAGTCCCGACGGCAGGACGCTCTACCATAGTGATAGGGCGGCTGGCGTCGTCTATGCCTTCGATCTTTCTCCGGGCGGAGAACTGACCGGCAAGCGCGAGCACCTGCGCTTCCACGGTGCCCAGGGCTATCCGGACGGCATGACCTGCGACGCGGAGGGCGGCCTGTGGGTCGCCCACTGGGGCGGCGGGCGCGTCAGCCGCTTCCTGCCCGACGGCACCCTGGACGAGACCCTGATTCTGCCCGCCTCGCGGGTGACCTCCTGCGCCTTCGGCGGGCCCGAGCTGGACCAGCTCTACATCACCACCGCCGCCGATGGCCGCGATCAGGAGGCGCTGGCGGGCAGCCTGTTTCGCGTGGCGCCTGGGGTTCGGGGGCTGGCCGCGCCCGTGCTCGTCGCCTAGTCCGTCGCCTGGCTCAATTCCAGCCAGCTGCCCAGCGTGCTATCTCCCGGCTCGATTCCCAGCGCCTCGGCGGTGCCCCGCAGTACTTCCCTGGCGGCCAGAAAAGCTTCGCGAGGCTGGCGGGTACGAATTGCCTCCATCACCCGGCGATGGCGCTCGAAACTGGCCACCGGGTCGGCGGTGCTGTCGTTGGAGGTTTCCACCAGCAGGTGAATCGAAGGGCGCAGGATGTGCGAGAGCTGCGCCCAGACGATATTGTGGCTGGCCTTGAAGATGGCCACATGAAAGGCGACGTCATGCTCACTGTAGCGTTGACGCTCTTCGGCACTTGCGCCGTGCAGATGGCCGCTCATGCCCTCCAGGGCCGTCTCGATGGCGACCAGGTCGAGCGCCTTGGCACGGCTTGCCGCCATCATCGCCACGTAGGGCTCGACATCCAGGCGGAAGGCGAGGATCTCACGCTGGATGCGTGGGTTGGGGGAGGCGTAGCGGGTCATCCAGGCGGTTACCGTGGGATCGAGGATGTTCCACTCCTCGTAGTCGCGCACCTTGGAGCCATGACCTGAGATTCGCGCGATGATGCCGAGGTCCACCAACTGGCGCAGGTCGCTTCTCACCGCCGAACGGTTGATGGCGAACTGCTCGCAGAGGTCGATCTCCTTCGGCACGAAGTCACCGGGCTGGTAGCGCCCGGAAAAGATGGCTTCGGCGAGGTATTCCGCCACGCTGGGGCGGGCGGGCTTTGCGCTGCGCTTGGGCGAGGTCATGGCATCCCATGTCGATGATTTGCCTCGCAAAGTGCCATATGTTGAACATATTGGCAATGCGGCCTAGGTCGCAACGCCAGGGCGGTAATGCCGCCTTGACGTTGCGCAGCCTATTGAGCAGCGCCACCTAGCGACGACGGTGGGCCATCCACTGGCGTATGCCAAAGGTCCAGGGCGGCAGCTTGTCGGAGCGATCGACTCGATTGACCAGCGCACCCAGCGCCGGAGTGGCGATGGTTACTCTGTCGCCGACGTGATGGGTGAAGCCCTGGCCCTCGCCGTCGCGATCCTGGATCGGTGAGAACATGGTGCCGAGGAACAGCATGAAGCCGTCCGGATACTGGTGATGGGCGCCGACGGTCTGGCGCACCAGATCCAGCGGGTCGCGGCTGATCTCGCGCATGTCGCTCTCGCCTTCGAGCAGGAAGTCGTCGTCCTCGCCCTCGATGCGCAGCGTCACCCGAGCCTGGCGCACGCTGCCGAGGGTAAAGTCCCGGTCGAACAGGCGGATGAACGGGCCGATGGCGCAGGAGGCGTTGTTGTCCTTGGCCTTGCCCAGCAGCAGGGCGCTGCGGCCCTCGATGTCGCGCAGGTTGACGTCGTTGCCCAGGGTGGCGCCCTTGGGCTCGCCCTTGGCGTCCACCGCCAGCACGATCTCCGGCTCGGGATTGTTCCACTTCGATGCCGGATGCAGACCCACGCGGGCGCCAAAGCCCACCGATGAGAACGGCTGCGCCTTGGTGAACACCTCGGCGTCGGGCCCGAGGCCCACCTCCATGTACTGAGACCAGGCGCCACGGGCCTGCAGTGCCGCCTTGAGTGACATGGCCTCGTCGGAGCCCGGCGCGATGCGCGACAGGTCCTGGCCGATCATCTCCTTGAGCTCGGCGCGCAACTGGCTGGCCTTGGCGGCGTCGCCGCCGGCCTGCTCCTCGATCACCCGCTCCAGCAGGCTCACGGCGAAGGTCACGCCGCAGGCCTTGATCGCCTGCACGTCGCAGGGGGCGAGCAGGTAAGGGGCGACCTGCGGTTCGGCCAGGGAGTTCTGCAGCAGCGCAGTGACTGAGCCCAGCGATTCGCCTTTTGCACTACGTGCGAAATCGGTGACATCGTCACGGTCGAGCAGGTCGGCCATGCAGTCGCAGTGGGAGGTGATATCGATCACCTCGCCCTGGCGAATGACCACCAGGGCCGGGCCATCCTCACGCCAGACGCGTCCCACCAGCAGAGCCTGATCAACATCCTCGGGAAGATAAGCAGTCGTCTTGTTGTCGTTCACGTCTCATGCCTCGCGTTTGCCATCCACCAGGCGTGACA
>NZ_BAEU01000150.1:0-77127 GCF_000246875.1 Halomonas sp. KM-1 | reverse complement strand
AGGTAGTCCATCAGCCTGGTGATCACTGTGGATGCCAAGCCTTCGATCAGTTGTTTGATGAACTCCGGGAAACCGGACAGCTACCTGTAGTCGGTATAATGGTGACTGCTGGCCTCATCGGTCAGAGCTGATCCAGCCGCCGCAGCGTCTCGGCCAGGACTTGGCAGCCGTTGGCGGCTTGCTGGCGGGTGATGGACTCTTCCGGGCAGTGGCTGCGGCCGTCGAGGCAGGGCACGAACAGCATGCCGGTGGGCGCGAGCATGGCCATATAGACCGCGTCGTGACCGGCGCCGCTGGGCATGCTCAGGGTGCCGAGGCCCAGCGAGTCGGCGGCCGCGGCAATCTGCGCCTGCACCTCATCCGCGCACTGCGTGGGCAGGCCTTCGCTGAGCGATTTTGCGGCGACCTCAATGCCGCTGCCGGCGAGCTGGCGGCGTGTCTCTTCGAGCAGCGGCGGGAAGAACCCTTCAAGCAGTGCTGCATCGTTGCTGCGCACCTCCAGTACCATCTCGACGCGTTCTGGAATGGCGTTGCTGGCGTTGGGTGATACCGTCAGTCGGCCCACGGTGGCCACCAGGTAGGCATCGCCCTGGGCCTGGCGTTGCGCCTCCTGCTGTATCGTCTTGATCAACCCGCCGGCCTCGGCCAGGGCGTCGCGACGCAGGTCCATCGGCGTGGTGCCGGCGTGGTCGGCCTGGCCGGTGATCAAGATATCGTAGCGGTGGATGCCGACGATATCGCTGACCACCCCAATCGGCAGCTGGCGGGACTCCAGCACGCGGCCCTGCTCGATATGCAGCTCGACGAAGGCGGAGAGTGCGCCGGGCTGGCGCAGCGGCTCACCCAGCGCTTCGGGTACGCCACCCATGCGGCGGATGGCATCGAACAGCCGCTCGCCACCAGGCTCCTGGAAGTCGAGCATCGCCGGGCTGAGCTTGCCGACCATGGCGCGGCTACCAATGCATGACAACCCGTACTCGCTGGGCTCCTCGGAGAGGAAATCGATCACCTCCAGGCTATGGCGCAGGCGTATGCCGGTGTCCTGCAGGCTACGAACTGCCTCGAGCCCGGCCAGCACGCCGAGGATGCCATCGTAGCGGCCACCGCCGGGCACCGTGTCGATATGGCTACCGGTGGCCAGTGGGGGCAGCGATGGCTCGCTACCGGTCAGGCTGCCGATCAGGTTGCCGGCATCGTCGAGGCGAGTGGTCATGCCGGCTTCATGCATCCTGTGGCGCAGCCAGGCGCGGCCCTCCAGGTAGCGCTGGGTAAAGGCGCGCCGGGTCCACGGCCTTTCGCGGTCGGTAATCTGTGCCAATGCCTCGAGATCCTGCCACAGGCGTTCGCCATCGATGGTCATGTTGTCGTGCATATCAGCGTCTCATCCAGGCATCCAGCTGATCGAAGAACGCCAGGCACTGGCTGAGCTGCTCGATCTCGATGAACTCATCGGGCTTGTGCGCCTGGCGGATCGAGCCGGGCCCGATGATGATCGACGGGATGCCGCCGTCGATCTCGAACACCCCGCCTTCGGAGCCGTAGGAGACCTTGCCGCCGCGCGGCGGCAGGATCGGCTCGAGCTGCTTGAACATCTCGCAATCGGTGGCGTCGCCCATGGCGGGGTAGGAGAACATCTCCTGCCACTCGATGTGGGCAGCGGGAGCCAGGGCACGCATCTCGGGCAGCAGGGTGGCTTCGACATCGGCGATCAACTCCTGCATGTCGGCCTGGGCGGCGTCCTGGTCAATGCTGCGCAGCTCGAAGACAAAGCGGCAAGTGTCCGGGGTAACGTTGGTGGCCACACCGCCTTCTATGATGGTGGCCAGGGTCGTGGCATGGGGCACGCTGAAATCATGGTCGAAAGGGCCGTCTCGCTCATATCGTCGCGATCGCTTCGCAATCATGGCAATGATGCGCGAGGCATACTCCACGGCGTTGACGTGCTGCGGGGCGAAGGAGGAGTGCCCGCCGTCGCCGTGCACTGTCACCTGCATGGCGATCTTGCCCTTCTGGCCGTTGATCAACTGCATCTCGCTGGGTTCGCCGATGATCGCCAGCGCCGGCGGCACCTCCAGCGCCGAGAGGTGCCGGGCGATGGCGGGTGCGCCCAGGCAGCCCACTTCCTCGTCGTGGGAGAAGCAGAAGTAGAACGGGCGGTTCAGTTTGCCCTCGGCAAAGGCTGGCGCTGCCGCCATCACACAGGCCACAAAGCCCTTCATGTCGCAGCTGCCACGGCCGTAGAGGCGGCCATCGCGCTGCTCCATGCCGAACGGGTCGCTTTGCCAGCTTGCCGGATTGGCCGGCACCACATCGGTATGCCCGGAGAGCACGATGCCCGGCACATCGGCAGGCCCCAGCCGTGCGACCAAATTGGCCTTCTCGCCGCTGGCATCCGGCAACACCGTGACCTCGGCGCCCAGCGCGTCGAAGAATTCCCGCAGATGCTCGATGATCGCCAGGTTGGAAAGGGCGCTGGTGGTGTCGAAGCCGATCAGCTCGCCGAGGTGTGCAATGGCGGCGTCGAGCCGTGGATGGGGCTGGGTACGGGCGCTGGCATGCATGGTGTCGAATCCTTGGCAGAAAAGTGGAAGATCAGGCCTTGGCTTTCTTGAGCTGCTGGCGAATCGTGATCATCACCACGAACACCGCCAGCGAGGCAAACAGCCAGGTGATGGGCGATGACACCAGGATGCTCGGGTCACCGCGGGAGATGGCGAGGGCGCGGCGCAGGTTCTCCTCCAGCATCGGCCCGAGGATGAAGGCGATCAGGAAGGGCGCCGCGGGAATCGCGAACAGGAACATGAAGAAGCCGAATACCCCCATCGCCAGCAGCACGATCACGTCGTACATGCTATTGGAGATCGAGAAGATGCCGAACAGGCACAGGATCAGCACGATGGGCGCCATCAGCCCTGGCGGAATACGCGAGATATGCGAGAAGAAGCGCATCGTCGCCTTGCCGGCGCCGAACAGCAGCACCGAAGAGAACAGCATGCCGATGAACAGCATGTAGACCTCGTTGAGGTTGTTCTCGAACAGCATCGGGCCTGGCGTCATGCCATGGATCATGAAGGCGCCCAGCATCACCCCGGTGATCACGTCGCCGGGCACGCCCAGTGCCAGCAGCGGGATCATGGTCGAGCCGCAGCAGCCGTTGTTGGCCGACTCCGAGGCGGCAATGCCCTCGACCTCGCCCTTGCCGAAATTCTCGCGGTTCTTCGAGCTGCGCTGGGCCTCGCCATAGGACGAGAATGCCGCCGCCGAGGGGCCGATGCCGGGGATCGCTCCCATCACCACACCGATCATGCTGCCCTTGAGCATCGACTTCAGCGAACGCCGCAATTCGGCGCGGGTCACCTTGTTGTCGCCCAGTTGCATTGGCTTTTGGGCCTCGGTATTGCGGAATACCACGATCTTGAGCAGCTCCGGAATCGCGAACAGGCCGATCAACACCGGCGCCACCGCCAGGCCGCTCTGCATGTCCACCGTGAGGTCGAAGCGGAACGAACCGTACATGTCCTCGCCGACGGTGGCCAACAGCAGTCCCAGGCACGCCGAGACTAGGCCCAGCAGCAGCGAGCGCCCCGATACCCCGGCCACGGTGGTCAAGGCGAACACCATCAGCATGAAGTACTCCGGCGGCCCGATGCGCAGCGCCAGCAAGGCCAGTGGGGCGGCGATGAAGATCAGCGAGAGATTGGAGATGAAGTCGCCGGTACACGACGAATAGAGCGCCATGTTCAGCGCCTTGCCGGCCTTGCCCTGGCGCGCCAAGGGGTAGCCATCCAGGGTGGTGCAAGCCGCCGACGCGGTGCCCGGCGTCTTGATCAGGATCGCCGACACCGAGCCGCCGTAAGTGGAGCCCTTGTAGAGCGCCACCAGCAGCAGGATGCTGGGGATCGGCTGCATGTAGAAGGTAAACGGCAGTGCCAGGGTCACCGCCATGGTGCCGGTCATGCCGGGAATGGCACCGATGATCACGCCGCCCCAGATACCCGCGGCCATGATCAGGAAATTCTCGAACGTCGCGACCGCCTGAAAGGCAATCAACAGGTCATTGAGCATGATGTCGTTCCTGTAATACGCGGTGCGTTATACGCCCAGGGCCCTTAGCAGGCTGCCGGTGGGAAAGCGCGTGTTGAGTGCGCTGGAGAAGAACAGATAGAGGACCAGCGGCAGGGCGACGGCCACTAGCAGGGAGACCCACCTGCGCTGCCAGTAACCGGTGAGTACCAGCATGACGACAAGTAGCAGCATGCTGGCGAGCAGGAAGCCCAGCAGCATGACCGCGCCGACGAACAGGGCAAACGCCAGCACCGCCCAGCCGAAGCGCATCAACAAGATGGGCAGCGGCGTGTCGCCGCGGATCGCCCCGGCATCTTCCGGGTCGGCAATGGCCTGGGTCTTCCTCGACAACGACAGGCCCAGCAGCAACAGGCCCAGCACCATGCCGATGATCGAGACCGTCCGCGGCCACATGTCGGGTGGCGGAGCGAAGCCGGGAATGAAGCTGGGGCGAGGCACATAGACCGGAATCAGTATGAACAGCACGATGCCGAACAACGCCGTGATGAGTAAACCGCGTGTCATGCCCATGTACGCTCCCCCCAGTGAGTGGTCGTCGATCAGTCCAGGTAACCGAACTCTTCAGCCAGGCCGCGATAGAACTCGTATTGCTCCTCGGCATAGGTCGCCATGTCGACGCTACCGATGGTCGAGACCGAGCCGCGGTCCTGGGCGCGGCGCAACCAGCTGTCGCTCTCGGCCACCTGCTCCATCACTTCGTCCCAGGTATTGACCACCTCTTCCGGCAGATCGGGTGGGCCGTACAGCGCGCTCCAGCCAATCACCTGGCCGGCCAGCTCGTAGCCAAGCTCCTCGGCGGTGGGCACGTCCGGCAGGCTCTCCATGCGCTCCGTCGAGTAGACCATCAGCGGGCGCATGTCGCCGCTCTCGATGTGCGGCATCAACGAGCCGGCGGCAATCGCCAGGAAGTCGACGTGGCCGCCGAGCAGCGAGGTGGCCAGCTCGCCGCCACCGCGATAGGGCACCAGGGTGGCGGCGGTGAGCGGGTCGAGACCGACATCGGCGAGCAGGGCCTGCACGGTAAAGCCATCGATGGCGGTAGCGCCGGATGCCGCATAGGTCATGGCGCCCGGATCGTTCTCGATACCCTCGAGCAGCTCCTCGACGCTCTCGTAGGGCGAGTCTTCGGCGACGGCGAGGATCATCGGCGTGGCTTCCAGCGGGCTGAGGAAGGTGTACTCATCCCAGTCGACGCTGCTATTGGTATTCACCGCAGGCGACAGCGCCATGCCCACCCGGGCCAGCAGCAGGGTATAGCCATCGGGGTCGGCGCGGGATACGTCGCGGGCGCCGGTCATGCCGCCTGAACCGGGCTGATTGACCACCGTGATTGGCTCACCGAGGAACTCCCGGGCCGACTCGGCCAGGGCGCGGCCGGCGAGGTCGGAAGCGCCGCCGGGGCCATAGGGCACGACCAGGGTGACCGACTCCGAGGGATAGCTCTGGGCATTGGCGGCACAGGTCACCATCAGGGTGGCCGCGGCCAGGCTCAAGGCACGTTTCATGTTCGTCTCCTTTCTATTGTTGTGGCAGACGCTCACCGATAGAGCGAGTCGTTCGAGCCGTTTCAGCATAGTCAGCTATGAAATGTATTGCAAAAAAACGCCTTGCTATGCATTAATGTTCTAGTGGTGGTGCGATGCTGCATGCCGCTTACCGGTCGAATGCGAGGAGAGCGAGATGAAACTCAAGGAAATCGAAGCCTTCGATGCCTTCATGAAGCACGGCACCACCAAGGCCGCCGCGGACGCGCTGGCGATTAGCCAGTCGATGGTCAGTCGCCTGCTGAGTGGGCTGGAGGAGGAGTTGGGTTTTGCGCTGTTCAAGCGCAGCCGGAACCAGCTGGCGCCGACGGAAGAGGCGTTTCTCTACCACGCCTCGGTGCTGCGGTTGATGGCCAGCATCCGCGACACCCAGAAGGATGCCGAAGCGATCTCCAACAACCAGTTGGGCAGCGTGGTGGTGGCGGCCCAGCCGATCTTCTGCGACACCTTCCTGCTCGATGTCATCAAGCGCTTCAAGGAGCGTCACCCCAAGGTCGGCGTGCGCGTAGTGGACGCCGGCCTGCAGGAGCTGCTCAAGATGATCGACAACAACACCTGCGACGTGGCGCTGGGCATCACCCTGGAGGCCGATACCTACGGTGCCAGCGTCACCCGTCTGGCGCGCTGCAGTGCGCGTTGCATCATGCACCGCGACCACGAGCTGGCCGCCGATGCGGTGGTGCCCATCGCCAACCTGCAGAACCAGACCTTCGTCGAGCTGATGGCCGACAGCCCGCTACGCGCCCGGGTCGACTACATCATGCAGACCATCGACATCAAACGGCACATCGCCGCCGAATTGCGCCATATGCGCGGCGTTTGTGCCTTGGTAGATAGAGGGGTAGGGATTGCCGTCATCGACCCGATTGCCGAGCTGTTGCTGCACGGCACCGCGGTGGTGTCGAAGCCGTTGGAACCCGCCATCGAGTGGGAGATGGCCCTGCTCAAGTCCAAGAGCCGCCCGCTCAGCAAGGTCGCAGACGCCTTCTGCGAGGAGATTCTCCGGGAGATTGATACGCTCAAAGGGGTCGGCATTCTCAAACCACTGGCATCGTGAATAAAACGGAGAAATTATTTTTATTTTTACTAAATGAAAATAATTTATATGTGCAGGATGATAATATATTGTCTCGCCTTTACCGCTGAAAATATTGTGGGCGATCTCGCCTGAAATTGCTGACCGGACTTTTCTCCATCCGTATACCAGTAGGTACGGTGTCGCAGCCTGACACTTTCAGCCATAGGCGTTGCTGAGTCGGCGGTGGCCTTGGTCTGCGCTCGCGGCCCGTTTGACCAGCGTTCAGCACCGTCCAATTGTGGATTCATCCAGCGTCCAATTGCGGGTTCATCCGCCCTCCAATTGCGGATTGTGTCAGCGTCCAATTGCGGGTTGCGGCTCGCCCGAGCCGTTTCGCCATCACCTCACAGCTCGCCACCCGGAGGCGATCAGCTGTCGTCATTTTGATACTCAAGTGCCTGAAATTCTCAAAGAGTGTGGATCGTCATCCGATCCATGAACCGGCTTCCCCGCGGGGCTGTATAAGGGATACAGCGCAACGGCAACCAGTAGCTCCATGACATGCGATCTGATGCTGCGCTGCGCGGTTTCGATGACTTGCGCTCCGGCCAAGGCGTCGAGTGGATACCGAAGCCGGGGCGGTTGCTTGGTTGCCAAAGAAATCAAACTGGATGATTGGTCGTAATTGACCCTGTTGAGAGGGAAATGCCATGCGAATGCTATCTATCGGACTGTTGAGCGGTGTGCTGGCTCTGGGACTTGCTGGCTGCGGTACCACCACTGGCGAGCGAGCGCTGAGTGGCGCCGGCCTGGGGGCAGCCGCCGGCGCCGGCACCGCCGCCATGACAGGCGGCAGCGTGACCAGAGGGGCGGTGATCGGTGGTGGCCTGGGCGCTGCCGCCGGGGCGGCCACCACACGTGATGACATCGACCTGGGACGCCGCCGTCGCTGATTGACGACGAGAGAGCGCTTCCCAGCAATCGAAAGCATCATTCCATCATTGCCGGATGCGTCAGCTGCCCTGTTTCTGCTAGGCACTGTCTGAAAAGTCGGCGAGCGAAGGTCGGGGCTAGGCCCGTTCCCTTCGGGCCAACGCACTTCCCACATCCATGTGGGTCGCAAGGCAAAAATCAGCGACAAATCGGCAGGGATAGCCGATTTGGGCAGCTCCGCTGCTCGTAGAGCGAGCGACAGGGATGTCGCGAGTCAAAGGACGGAGTTTACGTGGTGTAAATGAGTACTTTGAGCTGATTTTTAACGCCGTATGGCCAAGCGCAGGCAGTTTTCAGGTAGTGCCTAACGCCACTCCAGGTCCACCGCGATTGGATCATGGTCCGAGGAGCGGAAGGGGTCGGGGCGGAAGTGGGGCGCTGCGTTGTCCGGCCCATCGTAGCCGAGGTAGGGCGGCTCATCGGCATTGATGGGCCACGGCCGCACCTCTGCCACTGCCGCGGCCAGTTCGGGGCTTGCCAGGGCATGGTCCAGGTAGCCCGACTCACCGCGGAACACGTAGCTGTAGCGGCGCTCCTGCGGTAGCTCGCGGGCCATCAGGTCCACGAGTCCTTCGCGGGTCAGGGTGAGGATCGGGTCCTCGGCGCCGTAGGCGTTGAGGTCGCCGGTCAGCAACAGGCGCTGGTGCCCCTCGGCGGCCGCCAGGCGCTCGAGAAAGGCGTTCATGGCCTGCGACTGCTCCACCCGGCGCTGGTTCCAGCAGCCCTGGCCGCGGTCGATATCCCCCCGGGACGGGCAGCCGGTCTTGGACTTGTAGTGGGCGGTAACGACGCCGAAGTCCGGACCGCCGTCCACGCTGCGGAAGAAGGCCGCCAGCGGCGGGCGATGATGGGTGGAGGCGTTGTCGGCGTAGAGCTCGCTTACGGCCTCTACCCGGTCCGGCCGGTAGATCAAGGCGAGCTTGATGGCATCGCTGCCGCGGTCGGCATTCCCGCCCACCGCACGATAGCGGATGCCCGTCCGCTCGCTGAGCTGTTCGACCAGGTCGGCCAGGGCGCGCGGGTCGTTCTCCACTTCCACCAGGGCCAGGATGTCGGCCTGCAGCCCCTCGACCGCAGCGGCGAGCTTGGCCCGTTGGCGCTCCAGCTTCTCAGCGTTGGCGGCGCCGCGCTGGCCCAGGCTGATGAAATAGTTCTCGACGTTGAAGGTTGCCACCCGTAGCCGTTCTTCCGGCGCCGGCAGCGGCCCCGGGCGTGGGTTGGCGTCCTCGAAGTGCGGCTCGAAGGTCGGGTGCAGGCGGTAGGCGTCGAAGGCGTGGGTCAGGATGCCGGTCAGGTCTTGAACGGTGCTGCCGACACGGCGGGTGCCATCTTCATCCAGGTAGGGAATGGGGCTCGGAAAGGCGCGATAGCTGCCGTCGTCCAGCTCGAGGATGTTCCGCTGATGTGGCTCGCCGGGCGTGTTCGTTGGCCGGAACAGGCGGTTGGCGGCCAGACTCAGGGAGCCGTAGCGGGCGAGCTCGTAGTTGCCGGTGACGGTCAGCGTCTGCGGAAACGTCAGCAGCAGCCCTTCCTTGCGTGACAGCTGCTCCTCGCTGAGCGGCCAGTCGACCGCAAGCGGCTCGGGCAGTCGATCTCGGGCACAGGTCTCGATCCGCTCGACCCGCTGCAGCTGGATCTGGCCGCGGTACTCGCCGGTACGGGCGTGGAGTTGCAGGTGTGTGCCGGGTGCGATGAGCGCCCCATCGCTCGGCGTGGCGCCAGGCATGTAGACGAACAGGCCGATGGGGCCATGCTCCGTGTCCTGCTGCAAGTAGAAGCCATTCAGCCGCTCACGGCCGAGAAACTCGCCGGTCACCACGCCGTCGACGATCACCTCACGGTCGGCGGGCAGGGTCGTGCGTTCACCCATCCCCTTGATGGCAGCAAGGTCGGCGCTAGATGTCTCGGGGCAGCTGGCTGCCGCCGGTAGGGCCACCAGCAGCAGGGCCAGCAACAGGCTGCAGGAGCCTGCACGGCGGGCCACGGCAGGGTGTTGGCGCTTGCCGTTAGTGCGCGGCTGGGCGGTGAGGGTCATGCGTTCTCCAAGGTAAAGGCTGTCTTGGCTAAATAAGAAGAGTAACAGCGCTCACCCGAGCAGCATCATCACCGCTCCATACGCCGCCACGCCCGCGGCCACCGGCCAGCCCAGGGTGCGCTTGTACCACCACACGGCCAGAGTAGCCAGAACGCCGATGGCGGTGGCCAGCCAGGAGATGGCATCGGGGGTCACCGGCATCAACGACACGCCGAACAGGGCGGCGATCATCAGCGGGCCGAGCAGGCTCAGCCATTGGGGCATGGCCTCGAGGCTGTCGTCGCTGGCTTGCCGCGCAAGGCGGCGTTGCATCCACAGCAGCGGCAGCAGGCGTATCAGCAGGGTGCCCGCCGCCGAGGCGAGCACGGCGATCCACAGGGCGTTACTCATGGCGCTCTCCTTGCGCGTCTTTTCTCTCCGCTGTGTGACCGAACTTGACGAGCTGGAAGCACAGCGCGCCGCAAACGGCGGCGAGGGGAATCGCCATGTTGGTCAGGCCCAGCAGCGTCAGCAGCAGGGCGCTGAGAATGGTCAGGCCCAGGGCCAGGCTCCAGCGGCGGGAGGTGAAGCGCGGCGCCACCAGCACCAGGAAGAGCGCGGGCAGGGCGAAGGGCAGGATCTCGCCCATCAGGGCCCAGCGCGCGACCAGTTCACCGCCGACCAGGGCGCCCAGCGCCGTGCCGCCGATCCAGCTCAACCAGGCCAGCAGGGCGGCGCCGGTGTACCAGCCGAGGCGCTGGGCGGCGGGCAGCTGCGGCAGGCGGGCGTGGGCCAGGGCGAAGATCTGGTCGGTGAGGCCGTGCATCAGCCAGGGCCACAGGCGGCTGGGCGTCAGCCAGGGGGCCAGGTTGGGGGCGTAGACCACATGGCGCAGGTTGATCAGCAGCGTCATGGCCACCACCAGCCACAGCGGCGCGCCGGCGGCTACCATGCCGACGAACAGGAACTGCGAGGCGCCGGCATAGATCAGCGTCGAGATCGCCACGGCTTCCCAGGCGCTGAAGCCGGCCTGGGTGGCGATCAGCCCGAAGGAGATGGCCACCGGCACATAGCCGCCGAGCAGCGGGACGGCCTCGCTCATGCCGGTCAGCCAGGCACGGCTGGGTGAGGAGGCGACTTGCAGGTTCATGAGATCTGTTCCTCGTGATAGACGACGCTGAGCAGCAGCGTGGCCCAGCTATCTCCGGTGCGGTAAAGGTGGGGGCCGTCCGCGGCGAAGGTAAGGGACTCACCCGCCGAGAGCGTGCGGGTGTCGCCTTCCGGCCCGGCCTCCAGCGTACCGCTGATCAGGGTGAGCGTTTCACGGGCGCCGGGTGTATGGGGCTCGGCGCGTCTCAGGGTATGCGGAGCGCAGCGCATCCAGTAGGCGTCGACCTGAGGGTGGTCCTTGCCCTGGTCGAGCAGGCGAACCTCAACGCCGTCCTCGCCCAGGGGCACGGCGATAGGCGCCACCAGCGTGCCGAAGGGCACCTTCAGCTGCACCGCCAGACGCCAGATGGTGTCCAGGGTAGGATTGCCGTTGCCCTGCTCGAGGCGAGACAGGTTCGATTTGGCGATGCCGGCGGCGGCGGCCAGCTGCGACAGCGACAAGCCCTGCGCCTGACGCAGAGTTTGCAGATGTTGGCCTAGGGTGCCGAGGGAAAGCTTGTCCAAGCGGATGGCCTCAGATTGTTCCTTTTAACGAACGTTCTATAAAAGGAACGGGTATCTGTCAACTACCATCGCCATCGGATTTCGATGGCAGAGACCTTGGACCGAGCCAGCCTCAGCTGCTGCTGGCGTTGCCAGACGAGCCTTCCTGGCGATGGGAGCGAAGTGAGGCCGCCGGTCCTGAGGGGGCTACAGTCGGTGCCTTCGTCGGCGCGGGCCATGCGTCCACGCTCGCATTCCTCGTCGGCTAGGGTGACCCTGGGTAGCACGAGGTTGGGGGTGAAGGGGTGATCACGCCGGCGATCATCGCCAACACATGCTGAAGCGAGAGGGGCAGGGCCTTGCCTACGCTCGGCCTGCCGTGAAAGTCAAAGATGGAGGCGTTGACTTGCTTGGGCATGAGGACTTCCGATCGGTTCTTGGATTTGTATCACACAAGGTGCTTGTGCTGTCCACAATATCCTATAAAATTGTATGCAGGAAATATTTTTCATTTTTGACCCGCGCCGTAGCTGGGCGTGACTGGAATGGAGCGTCAATTCGTCCTGTTCTTAGCTGACAACGCTGGTAGTATGCTATTAGCCGAGGAAGCGATGGTCGTCACCCTATAGAGGGAGTTAGCAGCAAGAGAAACGGAGATAAGAAAAATGGATATTGATTTTTTTAATCAAGCAAAAGATGTGTTTCTTGAAGCTGAGGTCAACCCTGATAGAGCAGCTGCGTTTGAACAAAAATGCACAGAGTTGACTGGTGCCCCGCCTATTTTAGGGGAAGGCTATCAACATCAGCCAAATAAGTGGGGAAGTGAGCTGCGAGCATATTTTAATAGCGATGTAGATTTGTTTGATGAGTTTGCAGCTATTGGGATTGAGGTAGAGCATGGTGCACGCCCCTATCGAGAGAATAGGCGATATAGGGTGAATAATGCTCAATTTGTTTGGGAGTTGTTAGGTCGTGGTTATAGGTTGGGTGAAAACTAATTTTTGTTTAAGGTGGCTGGTCTGAAATGACCATCGAAAAACTCAAGACGAAGACCGACGACCTGTCGCTCGAGCTGGCGCGCGCGATCGCGGAGCTGGTGCCGGACGTGCTCACGGAAACGCGAGATCGGGATGGCCGCCTTCAGCAGACGATCGACTTCGCTCTGCTGCGCCAGGCGCTGGGTGACGCGGCAGCCGACGAGCAGCAGGAGCGCTATCAGCTCGACTGGCCGGGCAAGCGCGCCGCGCTGCGCGAAGCGAATGCTCCGATCCGCATGGCGCTGCGCCCCGCGGAGCGCGAAAGCGTCGACTTCGCCCACACCCGCAATCTGTTCATCGAGGGCGACAACCTCGATGCCCTGAAGCTGCTCCGCGAGAGCTATTTGGGTCAGGTCGACGTCATCTACATCGACCCGCCCTACAACACCGGCAGCGACCTGATCTACAACGACCGCTTCATCACGGCCAAGGACGAGTACCTGGTGAGAAGCAGCCAGGTGGACGAGGCGGGCGGCAGGCTGGTCGCCAACCTGCAGAGCAACGGCCGTTTTCACTCCGACTGGCTGTCGATGATGTACCCGCGGCTGCGCCTGGCGCGCCAGCTGCTCGCCGAAAGCGGCATTCTCTTCATCTCCATCGACGACAACGAGCGCGCCAACCTCGAGAAGCTGTGCGAGGAGATCTTCGGTGGCGGCAACTTCCTCGGCTGCTTCGTCTGGAAGCGCCGTAGCGGCGCCATGGACGCCGTCACCAATCTGAGTGAAGACCACGAATACGTGCTGGTGTACGCCAAGGCGAAGGCGACACTGAAGGGCGTGGAGCGCACCTTCGAGAAATACGCCAACCCCGACGACGACCCGCGGGGGCCGTGGATCTCGGACAACCTGAGCGCCGGCAAGCCGGGCGGCGACACCCATTACGCCATTCGCGACCCCGCCACCGGCAATGAGTTCTGGCCGCCCAAGGGGCGCTACTGGCCCTACAGCCGCACGACCATGGCCCAGAAGATCGCCGAAGGCCGCGTGATCTTCCCCAAGCAGGCCACCGGCACCCCCATGCTGAAGCGGTTCGCCGCGGAGGCGATGAAGCCGACCATTCCTGTCTCCTCGTGGATCGAGCGGCCCGGCGCCGGTAACGGCCAGAGCACCCTGGTCTCGCCGATGAATAGCGCCGCCACCCGGGCGCTCAAGGAACTGCTGGGCGAGAAGCTGTTCTCGTTCCCCAAGCCGGTGGATCTGATCAAGGCCCTGATCGAGCAGGGTGGCTCCCGCGATGCCCTGGTGCTGGACTTCTTCGCCGGCTCTGCCACCACCGCCCAGGCGGTGATGGAGTGCAACGCCAGCGACGGCGGCAACCGCCGTTACATCCTGGTGCAGCTGCCGGAGGCGCTCGACGAGCGCTCCGAGGCGGCCAAGCGCGGCTTTCACACCATCGCCGAGCTGTCCCGGGAGCGCATACGGCGAGCGGCGGCCAAGGTGCTGGAAGGGCAGTGCCATGACGAGTGGCGCCGCGACGTGGGCTTTCGCGTGCTGAAGGTGGACAGCACCAACATGAAGGAGCTGCGGCAACGTCCGGAGGCGCTCGCCCAGGGCGACCTGCTCGACGCCGTGGACAGCGTCAAACCCGGCCGCAGCGCCGAGGACCTGCTGTTCCAGGTACTGGTGGACTGGGGGCTGGACCTGACGCTGCCCATCGCCAGAGCGCAGGTGCAGGGCAAGACGCTGTACCGCGTGGCGGACGATGCGCTGCTGGCCTGCTTCGACCTGGAGATAACGGAAGCCCTGATTGAGGAGCTGGCGGGCTACAAGCCGCGCAGGCTGGTACTGCGCGACAGCGCCTTCGATTCCGACGCCATGCGCATCAACGTGGAGCAGCAGCTGCGGCAGTTTTCTCCCGCCACGGAGCTGAGAGTGCTCTGATGCCCGTCGTGACCGAGATCCGCTACGACGCCAAGGCCGGGCGATACCGCCTCTTCGTCGACGGCGCCTACTGTACCAGCGTCAGGCAGCGCACCTTTCCCGCGCTGGGCATCGAGCTGGGCCAGCGGATCGACTGCGACGAGATCAAGCGCCGGGAGGCGTTTCACTGGAAGCACGCCTACGGCGAAGCGGCCTGGAAGAAGGAGAAGGTGCGCATCGCGCGGGTGAAGGCGATCATCGAGGCCCGCTTCTCGGGCCTCGAGGTACTGGTGGAAGGCTTCGGCGCCGACTCCAACGACTTCATTCCCGAGCACCCGAAGGAGCCGGGCAAACCCGATCTGAGCATTCGCGGCAAGCAGTCGGGGCAGACCTACTGCGCCCTGGAAGTGTCGGGCACCGAGGTGAGAAGAGGGGCGGACTACTGGGTCAGGCCCGACAAGCTGAGCTATGCCCAGCACCACCCGGAGCAGCACGTCTGGATATGCCTGCACTACGCCCGCCCCAGCGAAAAGCTGGTGTTCATCCGGCCCGACCCGAACCAGTGCTACCAGCCCGTGCCGGTTCGGGTGGGCAAGGCCATCGAACATTACGTGCTGTTCGACGACGACTCCCGCGAGACCGGAAGCCTGGAAGATTTCTACGCCTACCTTCTCTCACAGCGACCCGAGCACCTCCTGGCGAGCCGACATGAAGATCCGATTTAAAGTTCAGCCCTATCAGACCAGCGCCGTCGAGGCCGTGGTTGACTGCTTCGCCGGTCAACCCCGGGTCGATGAGCGGTTGCCCGGCTTCGAGCTGGGGCGTGGGGCTCGCTCACCGGCCTTCGACGAGGTCGTCGCCAATGCCGACTTCGCCATCGACGAGGCGCGCATTCTGGCGAACGTGCAAGCGGTGGCGCGGCGCCAGAACCTGCCCGTGCCGTCGTCGCTCACCGATTTCACCACCCTGGATGCCAAGGGCGAGATCGTCCCCGTCAAGCCGGCCTACCGGCGCGATGCCCTGGCGGCCACCGGGGTGCACCTCGATGTCGAGATGGAAACCGGCACCGGCAAGACCTACTGCTACATCAAGACGATATTCGAGCTGAACAAGCGCTATGGCTGGTCCAAATTCATCGTCATGGTGCCCACCATCGCCATTCGCGAAGGGGTGGCCAAGTCGCTGGAGATCACCGCCGAACATTTCGCCGAGAGCTACGGCAAGAGGGCACGCTGCTTCGTCTACAACTCGAAGCTGCTGCACGAACTGGAGAGTTTCTCGTCGGACGCCGGCATCAACGTCATGGTCATGAACATCCAGGCGTTCAATGCGCGGGGCAAGGACAACCGCCGCATCTACGACGAGCTGGACGACTTCCAGTCGCGCAAGCCCATCGACGTGATCGCCGCCAACCGACCGATCCTGATTCTCGACGAGCCGCAGAAGATGGAAGGGGCGGCCACCCTGGAGGCGCTGCCGCAGTTCAAGCCGTTGATGATTCTGCGCTATTCGGCTACCCACCGAACCCGCCACAACCGGGTTTTCCGTCTCGATGCGCTCGATGCCTACCAGCAGAAACTGGTCAAGAAGATCGCCGTGCGCGGCATTCAGACCCGTGGCTTGGCGGGCACCCACGCCTATCTCTATCTCGAGGGCATCGAGGTCACCAGGTCGGCCCCGGTAGTGCGTATCGAGCTGGAGATGCTCCAGGAATCGGGCGCCATCGTGCGCAAGCTGCGCCGTCTGACGCTGGGTGACGATCTGTTCGCGGCCTCTGGGCAGCTCGAACAGTATCGCGACGGCTTCACCATCAGCGAGATCGACTGTCATCGCGACACGGTCGAGTTCACCAACGGCCTGGTGGTGAAGGCCGGTGAGGCGCGGGGAGACGTCGCCGAGAGCGACATTCGCCGCATCCAGATTCGCGAGACCATCAAGGCGCACCTGGACAAGGAGAAGCAGCTCTTCGCCCAGGGTATCAAGGTGCTCTCGCTGTTCTTCATCGACGAGGTGGCGAAATACCGCGACTACGCCCGGGCCGACGAAAAGGGCGAGTACGCGCGCATCTTCGAAGAGGAGTACGCGCAGCTCAAGGACGAGTATCTCGCCGAGCTGGCCCTGGACAACACTGCCTATCGCCACTACCTGGCAGGCGTCGAGGTCGCCGCCACCCACAGCGGCTACTTCGCCATCGACAGGAAAACCCGTCGGCTGAAGGATCCCGCCGTCGGGGCGCGCAGCGTCGAATCCGACGACGTGGAGGCCTACGACCTGATCCTCAAGGACAAGGAGCGTCTGCTGTCGCTGACCGAGCCCACGCGGTTCATCTTCTCCCATTCGGCGCTGCGGGAGGGGTGGGACAACCCCAACGTCTTCGTCATGTGCATGCTCAAGCACAGCGACAACAGCATCTCCCGCCGTCAGGAAGTCGGCCGCGGCCTGCGCCTCTGCGTCGACCAGCAGGGCGAGCGGATCGACGCGCCGGCGGTGGTGCACGAGATCAACGTGCTCACCGTGGTCGCCAGCGAGAGCTATCAGGATTTCGTTACCGGATTGCAGCGGGAGATCGCCGATACCCTCACGGGGCGCCCCGGCGAGTTCGTCGAGGCGCAGCTGCCCAGGGTCGAGGATGGGCGCAAGCCGAAAGCCAATCCACTCAATGCCAACTTCGATACGGCGGAATTCCAGGCGCTGTGGCGGCGCATCGGGCGTCAGGCGGTCTATCGCGTCGAGTTCGACTCCGACGCCCTGATCCGCCAGTGCGCCGAGGCCCTCGACCGTCAGCTGCGGGTCACTTCCTTGCAGTACGGCGTGCGGCGGGGCGTTCAGCGGGACGACCTCAGCGACGAGACGCTGCGCCAGGGGGAAGGCTTCTCGCTGATGGAGAGTGTGACGGAGTGGGCGCAGGCCGCGCCCGCCCAGGTCAGCTACGACCTGCTCGGCAGGCTGGCCGAGCGCGCTCGGCTCACGCGCCGAACCGTGGCCGGCATTCTGCAGCGGATTGCTCCCGCCGTCTTCGAGCAGTACCGGCTCAATCCCGAGCACTTCATCGCCGAGGCGGCGCGCCTGATTCACGAGCAGAAGGCGGCGATCACCGTCCGCCACCTCACCTATGCCGCCGTGGATGAACGCTATGACATGGGGATTTTCACCGCTGCCCAGAGCGGGCAGGACTTCTCCCGTGCCACGTCCCGGCTGAACAAGCACGTCTACGACTACGCCATCGTCGACTCCGAGGTGGAGCGCAGATTCGTCCAGGCGCTGGAGGCCAGCGCGGACGTGACGGTCTATGCCAAGCTTCCGCGCGGCTATCGCATCCCCACTCCGATGGGTGACTACAACCCCGACTGGGCGATCTGCTTGCGGGAAGGCAGCGGTGCCCATCGCCATGTCGTGGTCGAAACCAAGGGCAGCCCATCGCTGACGGCGCTGCGTGACATCGAGCGGGCAAAGGCCGAGTGCGCCCGGAAATTCTTCGATGCCATCGGCAGCGACAGCGACGAGGGTGAGCTCAGCTATCTGGGGGTGTCGGACTTCGATGAATTGATGGATGCGGTGAAACAGTTGGAGCGGGCGTGACGCCATCCAGCGGGGGCGCCAGACAAAAAAACCGGCCGGTATCTCCGCCGGCCGGTTCCCTTTCGCCTAGCGGCGTGCTCAGCCAGCCTTTCTGTTGATGTTCTGCTTGGCCAGTTTGCTCAGCTTGTCGTCGGTAGATTTCTCTTCCTTGAGCGTCTCGGCCAGGATCTCCTTGGCTTTGGTATGGCCCAGTTGCTCGGCCAGTTCGCACAGGGTGCCGTAGGCGGCAATCTCGAAGTGCTCCACCTTCTGGGCCGCGGCGATCAGGCCGGCATCGCGCACGGGGCCCTTCTCCGTGGAGTCGATCAGCTCTTCTCCCTCCTGAATCAGGCTCTCCATGGCATGGCTCTTGAGGCGCTTGATGCGGATATCGGGAATGGAGTCGGCAGCCTGCTCGAGGCGCTCCAGTTGGCCCTGGGTCTCCTCGAGGTGGTGCTGAAAGGCTTCGACCAGCTTCTCGTCATCGGCGGCGCGGGCCATTTTCGGTAGCGCGCGGGTCATCTGCTTTTCGGCGCTGTTGGTTTCCGAAAGCAGGCGCATGAACAGTTCCTGTGCATCCTTGATCATCATGAGGCTCCTCCTCTGGATCGTTTCCGTGGCCGTCTTCCTTCACGGCCTTTCTAACGTAGCAGGTACGCAGACAAGGCTTTATTTCCATTCGGCGACGATATGTGAGGGTGTGCAAACCGGCCGATGGCCAGGCACGTCTTCGCCTCGGGCAGGTAGAACCCTTAGCGCTATCACGCCGGGGCTTCTATAACTGAGGGCAGAGTGCGAGTTGTCCACGAAAGGAGTCGTTATGGATGCGATATGGACGCTGGGAAGCCGCAACGTGGCCGAACACCCGCCGCTTGCCGGAGATGTCGAGGTGGATGTCGTCATCGTCGGAGCCGGTATCACCGGGTTGACGACGGCGCAGGCGCTGGTCGAAGCCGGCCAGCGCGTCATGGTGCTGGAAGCGGGCAGGGTGGGAGCCGGTGTGACCGGCGGTTCCACCGGCAACCTGTATGCCACGCTGGCCTCCGGGCAGGCCGCGCTGCGGCGCAAGTGGGGCGATCAGGTCTCGGCCGACGTGGTACGGGCCCGCGCGGAGGCCCTCGATCACATCGAGGCACTGGTCGAGCGCTACGCCATCGACTGCCAATTCCAGCGTCAGCCGGCCTACCGGCTGCTGACCGAGGATCGTCAGCATACCCAGCACAACCTGAACGACGAACTCGATGCGCTGGTCAGTGCCGGGCTGGATGCTGAAATGAGCGGCGGCCCCGGGCTGCCGTTCGACAGCTGGGGGCTGCGCATCGCCAATCAGGCCCAGTTCAATCCGCTGCATTATCTCCAGGGGCTGGCCAATCGCCTCATCGGCGAAGGCGTATTGATCCATCAGCACAGCCCGGTTCGCGAGATCGATGCCGGCAAGGGCCTGGTCAGGACCGAAGCGGCCAACGTCACCGCGAGGCAGATCGTGCAGGCCACCCACACCCCCAAGGGCATCAGCCTGGTGCAGGCCGGCATGCTGGTATCCCGCGAATATGCGGTATGCGCCAAGCTGAGAAGCGGTGACTATCCCGAAGGCATCATCTGGCTGCTCGACCCGTTCCACTCGCTGCGCAGCTATCGCCATGGCGACGACCACTACCTCGTGGTGATCGGCGAGAAGCACAAGACCGGCGAGCATCATGGCGATCACTACCAGCTGCTGCGCGAATATCTCGAAAGCCGGTTCGATATCGAGGCGTTCACCCACCAGTGGTCGGCCCAGCAGTACGGCTCGCCCGATGGGTTGCCCTACATCGGCCGCATGCACGGCAGCGACAATCTCTACATGGCCACCGGCTTCGGCGCCGACGGTCTGATCTGGGGCACGCTGGCGGGCAGGATCATCGCCGATCGGATCCAGGGCAACGACAACCCCTGGCAGGCCCGCTTCGGCGCGCGTCGCATCACGCCGGGCAAATCGGTGCTGCAGTACGCCAAGGAGAACGTCACCGTCACCAAGCACATGCTCAAGGATTACCTGGGCACCGAGAAGCTGGCCGATTTCAGCGAGGTCAAGGCGGGAGAAGGGCGGGTAGCGACCGTCGATGGAGAGAAGCTCGCCATCCACCGCAGTACGACCGGCGAGCTCAAGGTGCTCTCGGCGATCTGTCCGCACATGAAGTGCATCGTGCACTGGAATGCCGCCGAGGCCACCTGGGACTGCCCCTGTCACGGCAGCCGCTTCGATACCGACGGTGAAGTGATCGAAGGGCCGGCCTTCAGGCCGCTGGAGACAGTACAAGAGCGGCGCTGAGCTTTCGACAAGTCTCCGCTCAATGCAGCGTCCCGCTCATCGCAGTGAAGCAGGCAGCAGGGCTTCACGTCGCTCGACCGGGGTGCGCAGCCACATGGTCAGCAGGGCCACGGCCAGCAGCACCTCGGCCAGGTCGCCGCCGTAATACATCATCTGGGCGGCGGCTTGGATCTCAGCCACGCTGTGGTCGGTGCCGCGTGGCCAGTGATAGCCGTACATCAGCTTGCCGAGCAGCGCATGGGTGGCCATGGAGAGAAACAGCACCCCCAGGCGAAAGCGCAGGCTCAGTCGGTGGGGTGAGGCGTCCGGCCCCGCCAGGATGGCCCAGCAGAACAGGTAGCCTGCCACCAGGAAGTGTAGATGAACCCAATGATGCAGCAGCTCGCTTTGCAGCGAGAGGGCATACAGCGGGGTCAGGTAGAGCAGGTACATGCCGCCGATGTTGAGCAGCAGGGCGCTCAGCGGATGCGATACGACACGTACCGGCAAGCTCCTGAGCAACGCGGCGACACGGCGCGACGCTGCCTGAGGCAGTGAGCGCAGCAGCAGTGTCACGGGAGCAGCCAGGACCCAGGCCAGCGGTGCCAGCATGCCCATCACCAGATGCAGTGCCATGTGGCCGTTCAGGTCGTGGTGCGCCCAGGCCATCACGGGAGGCGCCACCGCCTGGGCGAGCAGTACGCTGCCCATCAGGAAGAAGGCGCTGCGCCAGCGGCTCCAGTCGTTGCCTCGACGGCGCTGCCGCCTGGCGGCCAGCAGGTAGGCCAGGGTGATCAGGCCAACCAGGGCGAGAGGCAGCCATGCCAGCAGCGAGATCTCGTCGGTGTGCGCATGCATGGCTCAGCGGTCCAGCCGTCTGGCGCGTCGATAGAGCCACACGCCCACCAGCAGCAGCGCCAGGGCGGAGAGATTCCAGATCAGGTCGTAATAGAACAGATCGACCCCGTAGCGGATCTGATGGATGCGCAGCAGCTTGTGGCTGACGATACCGTCGAAGAGCTGAAAGCCGCCCATGCCGAGGAAAAAGCCGGTCCAGGCCCAGTGCGTCGCCAGTCTGCGCCGCTGTGCCAGGTCGATCAGCAGAAACGCCCCGATCACGATGGCGAGCAGTTCCGCTGCATGCAGCAGGCCATCGGAGACGATGCCGACGGTCGGCGTGGCGTGGTCGAAGAAGTGGTGCCACTGCAGCAACTGGTGAAAGACGATTTCATCGATGCCGGCCATGACGCCGGCGCCGACCAGTACGGCAGACCACAGCGAGCGGCGAGCGCCCCTCTCCTTGGGCGAATGGAAAGACGGAGTCGTCATGGGCATCCTTGCGCGTGATGGCTCCTCTCAAGGTAGGTCAGCCCGGTCGCGGTGCAAGCCGGCAGTAGTGTTCACGGCAGACTTCGCTGCTGGGAAAGTTGGTGTAACCCATCAGTATGGTTAAGCTGCATCATGTTTCATTGTCGGCAGCCGTGAGGCTCGCCGCCCCAATACGCTTTGCACAGGAAGCCACCCATGCTCGTGATGATCCTTGGCCTCGTGATTTTTCTCGGTGCCCACTCCGTTCGCATCTTCGCCGAGGACTGGCGCAGCGAGCAGATACGCCGCCTGGGGGAGATGCGCTGGAAAGCGCTGTTTTCGGTGGTTTCCATCGTCGGTCTGGCGCTGGCAATCTGGGGCTTCGGGCGCATGCGGCTCGACCCCATCTGGGTATGGTTTCCGCCGGTGGGACTGCGCCATGCCGTAGCGCTGCTGATGATCCCAGCCTTCATTCTGCTGGTGGCGGCCTATGTGCCCAACAACCACATCAAGGCCAAGTTGGGTCACCCCATGGTGCTGGCGGTGAAGGTGTGGGCCTTTTCTCACCTGCTGGCGAACGGTCGCCTGGGCGACATCATCTTCTTCGGCGCCTTCCTGCTGTGGGCGGTGCTCGACTTCCGTGCCGCCAGGCGCCGGCAGCCGGCACCCGCGGTGACGCCGCGTCCGGTCGGCACGGCCATTACCGTCGTCGGTGGGTTGATCGCGTATTACCTGTTCGCCTTCCACCTGCACGTTTGGGTGACCGGCGTGCCGGTGATGTAGCGAATCGCCCATTGGGGCCGACCTCAGGGAGCGAGGTCGAGCAATGCCTTGTCGCCTTCCATGTCGAAAGGGGCGGAAAAATGTTCGTGCACCACCTTCCACTCGCCCTCGATGCGCCGGTAGCCGCTGGTCAAGCGTAGCCATCCCGCCTGGGTTTCGCCCTTGGCATCGGTGCCGCCGCAGCGTTGCAGGGCGTGGCAGAAGGCCACCTGGTGATCGGCATGGATCGTCACCTCGTGCAGTTCGAGAACCATCGGCCCCGGGAACATCTCCACGCACGTTTGCCAGTGGTCGCGGTAGGCCGCCACCCCCTTGAATTGCAGCTTCATCGCCGCATCGAAGGCGACGATGTCCGGGGCATAGTGAGCGACGATGGCGTCGACGTCCTGGGCGCGCACTGCGGCCGCCCAGCTTTCCAGCTGTTCCAGTACCGCAGCCTCGGCGGATAGGCTGGCATGAGTCGTCATGGGATCTCTCCTCGGTTCGTCTGGGTCCGTTCTCAGTCTGGCACTTTCCTGTCGTTCGAGTGGCGCTGAAATCGACTCACGGCTGAGCGGAGGTGACCCCTTTTCCGGCGATCTTGGCTACCTTGATCTGTATCAAGAGGTGCAGGCCGCCCGTGACGGATAGTTCTCCTACGGAATCGCTCTTCGTCAACGACCAGATGACATGAGGAAGCCACGCCATGCCTGCCATGATGAAAGCCGCCATCTTCGTCGAGCCCGGCCGCATCGAGATCGACGACAAGCCGATACCCGACATCGGCCCCAACGACGCCCTGATCCGCGTCACCACCACCACGATCTGCGGTACCGACGTGCACATCCTCAAGGGCGAGTACCCGGTCGAGCGCGGGCTCACCATCGGGCATGAGCCGGTTGGCGTGATCGAGAAGCTGGGCGCCAACGTGCGCGGTTACCAGGAGGGGCAGCGGGTCATCGCCGGCGCCATCTGCCCCAGTTTCACCTCCTATGCCTGCCAGGACGGCTGCTGCGCCCAGGATGGCGGCCACCATGCCCACGGCTACAAGCCGATGGGCGGCTGGCGCTTCGGTAACACCATCGACGGCGCCCAGGCGGAGTACCTGCTGGTGCCGGATGCCCAGGCCAACCTCGCCCCGGTACCCGATGGACTGACCGACGAGCAAGTGCTGATGTGTCCCGACATCATGTCGACCGGCTTTGCCGGTGCCGAATCCGCGGGCATCAAGATCGGCGACAGCGTCGCGGTGTTCGCCCAGGGGCCCATCGGTCTGTGCGCCACGGCCGGTGCCAGGCTGCGCGGTGCCGGGCTGATCATCGTCGTGGATGGGGTCGATGAGCGCCTGGCCATGGCGCGGCAGATGGGCGCGGACGTGACCCTGGATTTTCGCAAGGTCGACGTGGTCGAGGAGATTCTGCGCATCACCGGCGGACGTGGCGTGGACGCTTCCATCGAGGCGCTGGGGCTGCAATCCACCTTCGAAGCTGCGCTCCGGGTGGTCAAGCCGGGCGGTACCCTGTCGAGCCTGGGTGTCTATTCGAGCGATCTCACCATTCCGTTGGGCGCCTTCTGTGCCGGCCTGGGAGATCACAAGATAGTCACCTCGCTCTGCCCCGGCGGCAAGGAGCGCATGCGGCGGCTGATGCAGGTGATCGAAACTGGGCGTATCGACCTCGGCCCCATGGTCACCCACCGCTATGCGCTGGAGGACATCGTCGAGGCCTACGACCTTTTCTCCCATCAGCGCGATGGCGTCTTGAAGGTGGCGATACAAGCAAGCTGAATAACGTTGAAACGGCATACGCTCTTTTCTGCACAGGCTGCTACCCTTCGTTACATGGGATTGAACGGTCATTCAATGTTCATCCTCTCGTCATGAAGTCACGCGATAAGGGGCGGGGGCAGAACCCCGCCTTTGTCACCTGTGCAAGTTCCTCATGGAGAGCTCGTCATGTCGTTCACTCGCCGCCGTTTCCTCAAAGGCACCCTGGCTGCCGGCGCGGTCGCCACCGTTCCTTCGTTCTACATCAACAAGGTGCTGGCCCAGGAGCAGACCCTGCGCATCTATGCCTGGGCGGGCTACTTCACCGACGAGATGCTGGCCGACTTCACCGAGAAGACCGGCATCCGCGCCACCTTCACCCCTTACGGCACCAACGACGAGTTGATGAACTCGCTGCGCGCCTCCGACGGCTCGGGCTTCGACGTGATCATGCCCACCGTGGACCGTGTGCCGGGCTACCTGGATTACGACCTGATTCAGCCGCTGGATGAATCGCGCATCAATTGGTCCGGGGCACTCGACAGCGCCATCGAGGGCTCCGAGGTTGGTGGCGTGGTCAACGGTCAGCGTTTCTTTGCCCCCAGCGACTGGGGCACCGAGGCCATCACCTGGCATCGCCGCTTCGTCGATATCGACCGCGCCAACCTCAGCTATGCCGACCTGTGGAACCCCGAGCACGGCCAGGGGGTGACGGTGCGTGGCCACTCGGCGCTAGTGGGTATCGGCCTGTGGCTGGAGCGCGAGGGCAGGCTGCCTTACCCGCTGCTCGACTCCTACAAGAGCGAGGAGGCCATGCGCGCCAACTTCGACGTCATCCTCGAGGAGGCGGTCAAGCACAAGCAGATGCTGGTGCAGTTCTGGAACACCGAGAACGAGGCTCAGGCCGCTTTCCGCACCAACGGCGCCGTCATCGGCCAGACCTGGGACTCCACCGCCTTCCGCCTGCGCCAGGAGGGCGAGGACATCGCCTACGGTGCGCCGAAGGAAGGCGCGATGGCGTGGATGGAGGGCTTCGTGATTCCCAAGAATGCCCAGAACCCCGATGCCGTGTACGAGCTGATCAACTGGTACTACACCCCCGAGGCGGGCGCCATGTTCGCCGAGGCCACCGGCTACAACTCCACCTCCAAGGGCGCCACCGAGCTGCTGCCCGACGAGACCCGCCAGTTCTTCACCGACTCCTACACCGATGAGGACCTGGCCAACCTGTGGTGGTGGCCGATCCAGGAGCCGTGGTACGTGGCCCTGCGCAATGAGTACCAGGATCGCTATCTCAGCGCTTAGGGATGAAAGTGGCTGCGCTCGGCCATACGTCGTTAAAAATCAGCTTAAGATGCTCATTTACTACAGTAAACTCCGCTCTTTCGCTGATTTTTGCCTAGTCTGGCCATCGCACGCCGACTTTCCGCAAGTAGCTCTAAAAGGCGGCTTCGATGAGATATCGAAGCCGCTTTACCCCCTGACGCTACGGTGTCAAAAGAATCAGCAATACAGAACATAGGCAGTCATTGAATGGACGGTAGCGTCAGACTGGACGAGGTGGTGATGCGCTTCGGCGATTTCACCGCCATCGAGAAGATCTCGCTTGCGATAGGCTCAGGCGAATTTTTCAGCTTTCTCGGCCCCTCGGGCTGCGGCAAGACCACCCTGCTCAACATCGTCAGCGGGTTTCTCGTACCCAGCGAAGGGCAGGTGTACATCGGGGACGAACCCATGGCCGGGGTGCCGGTGAATCGCCGGCCCACGGCGATGATCTTCCAGAACCTGGCGCTCTTCCCCCTGATGACCGTATTCGAGAACATCGAGTTCGGTCTCGAGGTGCGCGGGGTCGACAAGCGCAAGCGGCGTGAGGTGTCCGAGCGTCTGCTGGCGCTGGTGGCGCTGGAGGGCAGCGGCCCGAAGATGGTGACCGAGCTCTCCGGCGGGCAGAAGCAGCGCGTGGCCATCGCCCGTGCCCTGGCGGTGGAGCCCCGGGTGCTGCTGCTCGACGAGCCGCTCTCGGCGCTCGACCTCAAGCTGCGCCAGCACATGCGCACCGAACTCAAGGCGATCCAGCGCAAGACCGGCATTACCTTCATCTACATCACCCACGACCAGGGCGAGGCGCTGAACATGTCCGACCGGGTGGCAGTGATGTCGGCCGGGCGCATTCAGCAGGTCGCCGACCCCATGACGCTCTATCGCCAGCCGGCCACCGGCTTCGTCGCCGCCTTCGTCGGGGAGAACAACCGTCTCCAGGCGCGCGTGATCGACTGTGAAGGCGAGCGGGTGCGCCTCGACGGTGGTGCCCTGGGCGAACTGGCGGGGCGGGTGAGCGGTGCCGCGCGTCTGAGCAACGGCGAGGCGGCGGTGCTGTTTGTGCGGCCCGAGCATCTGCGTCCGGTGGAGCCCCAGGCCTCGGGCCCGAAGCTCGAAGCCGAGATCGAGGCGGTGCACTTCGAGGGCGCCTGGGTGATGCTCGAGACGCGCCTGATCGCCTCGGGCGAGAAGCTGCGCGTTCAACTCGGCCATGAGCTTTCGCGCAGTCAGGCCGGCGCTTTCAGCGTGGGTCAGCGGCTCGCCTTCGGCTTCGATCCGGCCGACGCCGTGGTGCTGCCCGACGACGGCAGTCCGGTGGTGGACGAGGAGACCGGCGAGGTCGTGGAAGGGCGCCCGGCGTCGGCAGGGGGTACCCATGTTTAGGCAACTGCGGGCCCGCTTCGGTGGGCCGCTGGCGATGGCCATCGTCACCCTGCTGGGTATCTGGCTGATCGTGATGGTGACCCTGCCGCAACTGCAGATGATCGAGTACTCGCTGCGGCCCAACCTGCTGCCGGCGCAGATCGGCGGGCCCGACGATCGGCTCACGCTGGCCAACTACGCCACCCTGTTCAACAACGACATCCACCGCACCATCTTCTTCAAGACCATCTGGTCGAGCGTGCTGGTCACGCTGCTGACGCTGGCGGTGAGCTATCCGCTGGCCTGGTACCTGGCCAAGGTGGCGACCCCGCGGCAGGCGGCGCTGTGCATCCTGCTGCTGATCATCCCGTTCTGGATCAACGAGATCCTGCGTACCTACTCGTGGTTCATCATCCTGGCGTTTCGCGGCCCGCTCAACGAGGTGCTGATGATGCTGGGACTGATCGATCGGCCCATCCGCTTCCTTAGCGGCAACGGCGGGGTGATGGTGGGCATGGTCTACGCCTATATCCTGTTCATGGTGTTTCCGGTCTACAACGCTATCGAGAGCCTCGACGACAACCAGGTGCGCGCCGCCCGGGATCTCGGTGCCGGCACCGTGCGCACCCATCGGCGTATCGTCATTCCCCACGCCAAGCCGGGCATCGCCACCGGTTGCATCATGACCTTCATGCTGGCGGCGGGCAGCTACGCGGTGCCGGCGCTGCTCGGCTCGCCGGGCAGCCGCTGGTTCACCCAGATCATCTACAACTGGTTCTTCGAGGGCGGCAACTGGAACCAGGGCGCGGCCTACGCCTTCCTGCTGCTGGTGCTGTGTATCGGCTTCATGTCGTTGATCATGAAAATATTCAAAGTGGGGCTGGGGGATATCGGAAAATGAGGGAACCACCGCATAAATGCCTGCACGAACGAATCGCTGCGTTGCGCGGTGCGCGTAATCCTCACATATACCCCATATGCTCCGGTTACTGTGCTCCGTGCGCCTTGCGCTTCATTTCGCTCGCCGATTTCTGCGGCGCTTCCGGTAAAAAGATATGAGCTCTCAACGCTTCCTCGCCTTCGGCCTGCGCTTCTACGTGGTGATCTTCTTTATCTATCTGTTCCTGCCGCTGATCATTATGGCGGCGGCCACCTTCAATGACAGCCGCTTCCCCACCGTGACGCCCTGGGACGGCACCACGCTGCGCTGGTTCGGCGAGCTCGCTGCCGACCGCGGCATGTGGCAGGCGCTCGCCAACAGCCTGATCGTGGCCGCCGGGGTGCTGGTGGTGGCGGTGCCCATCGGTATCGCCACGGCGCTGTTCCTCAATACCGTGACCAGTCGTGCCAAGCCGTTCCTGTATGCCCTAATCCTCTCGCCGCTGCTCACGCCCGGTGTGATCATCGGCATCTCCACGCTGATCTTCTGGCGTCAGTTCGGCGTCAGTGGTGGGATCTTCCTCACCGTGCTGGGTCAGGCCACCTTCATCGCCGCCTACGTGATGCTGATGGTCACCGCGCGGCTGCAGCGCTTCGACCGCACCATGGAACGCGCGGCGCTGGACCTCGGTGCCAGCCAGTGGCAGATGTTCCGGCGCATCCTGCTGCCGTACCTCAAGCCGGCGCTCTACTCGGCGGCGGTGATCGCCTTCCTGCAATCCTTCGAGAACTACAACACCACCCTGTTCGTAGTGGGCTACGACACTACTCTGACGGTCTACATCGCCTCCAAGGTGCGCACCGGTTTGACGCCGGCGGTGAACGCCCTGGGGCTGATCCTGATCCTGGTGACGGTGCTGTTTGCCGCCATCTACGAGCTCAAGCGGCGGCGCGAGGCCGCACGTGCAGTGCAAGGGGTGTAACTGGTGTAGCTGCTGTAACTAACGGACAGGGGCGGCCGCGAGGCCGCCCCTGTCCTCGTGTAACGCTTCCTCGTTTTCTCATCGAACGTCGAACTCCGGACTCGACCAAAGTCTAGTCGAGCGAGCCTTTCTGTTTTCTAGTCTAACTACCATACTAGTTGTGTCAGTTGGCGGCAGCGCCTTTTCGCACGCGATTCGGAATAGATCCATGAACAAGACCCTACAAACGCTATGGCAGGAGACCCGCGAGAGCGACTCGGTGCGCCAGCGGCTCTATCAGGTATTGCGCCAGTCGATCATCCGCATGGTGCTGGAGCCCGGCCAGGCGCTGTCCGAGAAGGAGCTCGCCGATGCCTTTGCCGTCAGCCGCCAGCCGGTGCGGGAAGCCTTCATTCGGCTCTCCGAGGCGGGGCTGGTGGAAGTGCGCCCCCAGAGAGGCACCTACGTGGTGCGGATCTCGCGTCAGGCCGTGCTGGAAGCACGCTTCCTTCGCGAGGCGGTGGAGGTGGCGATCGCCCGGGAGGCCGCCGAGAAGGGCCTGGCTCCTGCGGTGCTGAGGGAGCTGAACGAGCTGATCGAGCGCCAGCGCGGCTGCATCGATCCCGTCGATCACGACCGTTTCTACCTGCTCGATGAAGCTTTTCACCGTACTTTGGCGCTCGAGGTGGGCAACACCATGGCGTGGCGCGTGATCGAGGACGTCAAGGCGCAGCTGGACCGGGTCCGCTACTTGAGCGTCCCGGATTCGACGCCGATCGCCAAGCTTACCGATCAGCACCAGGCCGTGGTGACGGCCATCGCCGCACGCCAACCGGAGCAGGCCGCCCAGGCCATGGCCGCGCATCAGCGCGAAATCCTGCTCTCCCTGCCGGAGCTGGAGCGGCGTTTCCCGACGATGTTCGAGACGACCGCCGTTGCGGCCCTCTTGGCAGAAACATGAACTAGTAGAAACAGGAATGAATAGGCAGCGCCCCTGGCCAGCGCTGCGACAGGCAAATACAGCTAACGAAGCGACCAGACCACAGTAATAACAAGACTCAGGAGCCCGTCATGAAAATCCAGACCCTCGTTCCCGCGCTGGCACTGCTGCTGGCCGGTAACGCCGCCCAGGCCGCCTACCAGCTCAATCTCTCGTCCGCCCTCAGCTCCCAGGACCCCATCGTGCAGGCGATGGAGAGTGCCAGTGAGGCGATTGCGCAGCGCTCGGAAGGCGAGCTGACCGTACGCGTCTTTCCCAACAGCCAGCTCGGCTCCGACGAGGACGTGGTCGAGCAGATCCGCAGCGGCGCCAACATCGCCATTCTGATCGACGCCGGGCGGCTCTCCGAGTACCAGCCCGAGTTGGGCATTCTGAGTGCGCCCTACCTGGTCGAGGATCACACCGACTACGACCGGATAACCTCGTCCGAGCTCTACCAGGAGTGGGTCGAGGGGCTGGCCGACAGCAGCGGCCTGCGCCTGCTCAACTACAACTGGTTCCAGGGCTCGCGCCACATGCTGACCAAGAAGCTGGTCGAGGCGCCCGAGGACCTGCGCGGGGTGCGTGTGCGCACCATCAACTCGCCGGTGTGGCTGCGCACCATCGAGTCGATGGGCGCCACGCCCACGCCGCTGCCCTGGTCGGAGGTCTACTCCGCGCTGCAGCTCGGCGCGATCGACGGCGCCGAGGCGCAGCTCACCGCCGCCGAGGGCCAGAACCTGCACGAGGTGATCACCCATATTGCGCTGACCGGCCATATCCACCTGATGACCGGCATTGCCACCTCCGAGCAGTGGTATCAATCGCTGCCCGAGGAGCTGCGCACCATTCTCGACGAGGAACTCCAGCGTGCGGGCGAGGAGGCCAGTCAGGCCACCGTCGAGGCCCAGGACGCCGTGCGCGAGCGCATGGAGGCGGAAGGGGTGACCTTCACTGCCGTGGACGTCGAGCTGTTCCGCGAGCGTGTCGGCGGCGTCTACGACGAACTCGGCTACGGCCAGTATCGCGACCAACTGACCGCGGGAGAGTGAGCCTGGCGGCCCTTGTCGCCTCGGCGGCAAGGGGCGGTCGACTTGCACGCCGTTCCATGGAATCGGCCGGAGACGCTCCGGCTCCGAGGACCTTCGACATGTGGTACTGGTACGACCGATTCGAGGCCTGGCTCGCCGTTGTGCTGCTGGGCGCGACGTCCCTCACGCTGCTGGCGAGCTCCACGGCGCGCGCCATCGGCCAGCCCTTCGCCGGCGGCGCCGAGCTGGCCCAACTGCTGTTCATCTGGACCGCCGTGTTGGGGGCCGACATCACCCTGCGCCACGGCGGCCAGGTACGCATCGACGCCCTGTCCATCAGGCTGCCGCTGCCTTTGCAGCGCTTGGTCACCGGGCTGTGTCTGGTGCTGATGCTGAGCTTCCTGGCCCTGCTGGTGCGCTATGGCTTCCCCCTGGCGTTATCCAACTGGCAGCGCCCCATGGGCGTAGCCGGGCTGAGCTATGGCTACATCACCCTGGCGCTGCCAGTAGGGGCCAGCCTGATGATCGTTTCCCTACTGCGTCGCGTGGCGGCCAAGGGCATCGTGATGAGCCTGGCGCCGGACACCGAGATCGTGGAGAAGCACTCATGACGGCCGCGCTGCTGCTGGGCCTGGGGCTGCTGCTGATGGCCATCGGTATGCCCGTAGCCTTCGCCATCGGCATTGCCGGCTTCACCTACTTCTTCCTGCCCGATACCTTTCTGCCGACCAACATCGGGGTGCAGCGCATCGTTTCGGCGACTCAGTCGTTTCCGCTGCTGGCGGTGCCGCTGTTCATCTTCATCGGTCACCTGATGAACGCCAGCGGCATCACGCCGCGGCTGATTCGGCTCTCCACGCTGCTGGCCGGCTGGATGAGCGGCGGCCTGGCCCAGGCCAGCATCGTGCTCAGCACGCTGATGGGCGGCGTCTCCGGTTCGGCGGTGGCCGATGCCGCGATGCAGTCGCGGGTGCTGGGCAAGGGCATGATCCAGGAGGGCTACACCCCGGGTTTCTCCGGCGCGGTGCTGGCCATCGGCGGGCTGATCACCGCCACCATTCCGCCGAGCATCGGCCTGATCCTCTACGGCTACCTGGGCGAGGTCTCCATCGGCCGGCTGTTCATCGCCGGCGTGGTGCCGGGCTTTTTGCTGATGGTGGCGCTGATGGTGACGACCTTCTTCGTCGCCAAGCGGCGCGGCTACGCACCGGTACGCGAAAAGCTGCCGAGCGGGCGCGAGGTGCTCGCCGCCGCGCGCAGCAGCATCTGGGCGCTGCTGTTCCCGGTGTGGCTGCTGGTAGGCATTCGCTACGGCCTGTTCACCCCCACCGAGGCGGGGGCCTTCGCCGTGGCCTATGCGCTGCTGGTGGGCTGCGTGATCCATCGCGAGATGGGTCTGCGCGAAATCCTCACGGCGATGCACGCCAGCGTACGCGACATCGGCATGATCATGCTGATCATCATGTTCTCGGGAATCATCGGCTACGTGGTCTCCTTCGAGCGGGTACCGCAGACCATCGCCGAGTTGACGCTGGGCGTCTTCGCCAGTCCCACCGCGCTGCTGCTGACCCTGGCCGTGCTGCTGGTGCTGCTCGGCATGCTGCTCGAGGCCACCGTGGTGGTGATGCTGCTCACGCCGATCCTGGTGCCGGTGATCAAGGCCGCCGGCATCGATCCGGTGCACTTCGGACTGCTGATGATGACGCTGGTGACCTTCGGCGGCATGACGCCACCGGTGGGCATCTCGATGTACACCGTGTGCGGCATCCTGCGCTGCTCCTTCTTCGACTACAGCCGCGAGCTGCTGCCCTTCGCCGTGGCGGTGTTCGTGGTGGTGCTCGGCATCATCTTCTTCCCCGACATCGTGCTGTTCCTGCCCAACTGGCTGATGGGCTGAGCATGAGCGAGCGATAGCTATGGAGGGTTCAATGGCCTTCACCGACAAGATCGCCTTCATGGGGTCGGATTTCCTGCTCGAGAACGAGCCGGCACGCCGGCTCTACCACGAGCATGCCGCGGCCATGCCGATCTGCGACTACCACTCGCACCTGAGCCCGCAAGAGATCGCCGGCAACGTGCAGTTCGACAACCTCACCGAACTGTGGCTCAAGGGCGACCATTACAAGTGGCGGGCGATGCGCATTGCCGGCATCGACGAGCGGCGCATCACCGGCGAGGCGAGCGACCGCGAGCGCTTCCAGGCCTGGGCCGAAACGGTGCCGCACTGCCTCGGCAATCCGCTCTATCACTGGACCCACCTTGAGCTGCGCCATCCGCTGGGCATCGAGAACACGCTGCTCTCGCCGGCCACCGCCGAGGAGGTCTGGACCACCGCACGCGAGAGGCTGGCCACGCCCCAGCTGAGCGCCCAGGGCATCCTCGAGCGCTTCGACGTGCGCACCGTCTGCACCACCGATGACCCGGTGGACGATCTGGCGCTGCACCGGCGCCATGCCGAGAGCGGGGCGGCCCCCGCCATGTTGCCGACCTTCCGTGCCGATACCGTGCTCAAGATCGAGCAGGCCGGCTTCGTCGACTATCTCGGCGAACTGGAGCGTGCCAGTGGCGTGGCTATCCGCGGCTACGACGACCTGCTGGCGGCGCTCTACCAGCGCCTCGAGCACTTCGCCGCCCACGGCTGCTGTCTCTCCGACCACAGCCTGGAGAAGCCGGTGTTCGTTGCACCGCCGAGCACGGCCGAACTCGACCGGCTGATCGAGCGTCGCCGCCAGGGCAGAGCGCTGAGTAGCGACGAGAGCGCTTCCTTCACCACCGCAGTGCTGCTGTGGCTGGGGCGCGAGTATGCCCGCCGCGGCTGGGTGATGCAGCTCCATCTCGGCGCGCTGCGCAGCTTGAGCCAGCGCGGCCTGGCTGAGGTCGGCGCCAACAGCGGCTTCGATGCGATAGGGGACGTGACCTACGCCGAGCCGCTGGCGGCGATTCTCGATGCGCTGGATCGCGACCGGGCGCTGCCGCGCACCGTGGTCTACAACCTCAACCCCCGCGACAACGAGATGCTGGCGAGCCTGGTCGGCTCGTTCGCCAGCGACGGCATTCCCGGCAAGCTGCAGTTCGGTGCCGCCTGGTGGTTCAACGACCAGCGCGACGGCATCGAGCGCCAGCTCGTCACCCAGATGAACTTCGGCCTGTTGCGCCACTTCGTCGGCATGCTCACCGATTCGCGCAGCCTCTTGTCGTTCTCCCGTCACGACTACTTCCGCCGCATCTTCTGCCAGATGCTCGGCACGCAGATCCAGCGCGGCGAGCTGCCGAACGATCTCGACCGTATCGGCGAGCTGGTGCGGGCGGTGTGCTACGACAACGTGCAGCGCTACCTCTGCGAAAGATAGGGCTCCCCCTCCACCTCACTGCGACGGAAGCTTCATGAAAATCAGCGATGCCTATGTGATTGTCACCTCGCCGGGGCGCAACTTCGTCACCCTCAAGATCGTCACCGAGTCGGGCACCTACGGCATCGGCGATGCCACCCTGAACGGCCGCGAGATGGCGGTGGTGGCCTATCTCGAGGAGCACGTGATTCCCGCCCTGATCGGGCGCGACGCCAGCCGCATCGAGGACATCTGGCACTACCTCTATCGCGGCGCCTACTGGCGTCGGGGGCCGGTGACCATGGCGGCGGTGTCGGCGGTGGACCTGGCGCTGTGGGACATCAAGGCCAAGGCGGCGGGCATGCCGCTCTATCAGCTGCTCGGCGGCAAGAGCCGCGAGCGGGTGATGACCTATGCCCACTGCACCGGGCGCGACATCGAAGGCTGTCTGGCCGAGGTGGAGAAGCACGTCAAGCTCGGCTATCGCGCCGTGCGCGTGCAGTCCGGCGTGCCCGGCATCCCGACCATCTACGGCGTGGCCAAGCGCGAGGGCGAGCGCTACGAGCCGGCGGACTCCGACTTGCCTGCCGAGCACGTGTGGAGCACCGAGAAGTACCTCAACCACGTGCCCAAGCTGTTCGCCGCGGTGCGCGAGCGCTTCGGCGAGGAGCTGCACGTGCTGCACGACGTGCATCACCGGCTCACCCCCATCGAGGCGGCGCGGCTGGGCAAGGCGGTGGAGCCCTACCACCTGTTCTGGCTCGAGGACTGCGTGCCGGCCGAGAACCAAGAGAGCTTCCGCCTGATCCGCCAGCACACCACCACGCCGCTGGCGGTGGGGGAGGTGTTCAACTCGATCCACGACTACCGCGAGCTGCTCGAGAACCAGTGGATCGACTACGTGCGCACGCCGCTCTCCCACGGCGGTGGCATCACCCACGTGCGCCGTATCGCCGACCTGGCCGCGCTCTACCACGTGCGCACCGGCTTCCACGGGCCGACGGATCTGTCGCCGGTGTGCCTGGGCGCGGCAATCCACTTCGACACCTGGGTGCCCAACTTCGGCATTCAGGAGCACATGCCCCACACCCTGGAGACCGACGCCGTCTTCCCCCACGACTACCGCTTCGAGGACGGTCACTTCCTGGTCGGCGAAGCGCCGGGACACGGCGTCGACATCGACGAGGCCCTGGCCAAGCAGTACCCCTACAAGCGCGCCAGCCTGCCGGTCAACCGGCTGGAAGACGGCACGCTTTGGCACTGGTGAGGAGAGCGCACCGATGAAAGCCTTTCAGGTCAATGCACCGCTGGACTATGCCGTCGTCGAGACAGAGGCGCCCCGCGCCGCTGCCGGCGAAGTGCTGGTGAAGGTGGCCTTCGCCGGGATCTGCGGTTCCGACATGCACATCATCCATGGCGACAACGCCTTCGTACGCTTCCCGCGCATTACCGGACACGAGTTCGCCGGTACGGTCGAGGCGCTGGGCGAGGGCGTCGAGGGCATCGAGATCGGCGCCCGGGTGTGCATCGACCCGGTGGTCAGCTGTGGGCGCTGCTACCCGTGCCGCATCGGCCGCCCCAACGTGTGCAGCGCACTGCAGGTGATCGGTGTGCACCGCGACGGCGGCTTCGAGGAGTGGGTCAACGTGCCGGCAGCCAACGTCCACCTGCTGCCCGAGGGCCTGGGGCTGGAGGCCGGCGCGCTGGTGGAACCCTATTCCATCGCCGCCAACGTGCTGGAGAGGATGCAGCCGCTGCGCGGCGACCGCCTGCTGATCTACGGTGCCGGGGTGATCGGCCTGACCATCTTGCAGATGGCTCGCGCCCTGGGCATCGAGGACATCACCGTCATCGACCTGATCGAGGAGCGCCTGGCCACGGCCCGAGAGCTCGGCGCCACGCGCACCTGGCACGGCAAGGAGGACGTCGAGGCCGTGGTGAGCGAGCTGACCGGCGGCGAGGGCATGCCGTTGATCGCCGATGCCGCCTGCGTGCCGGCGCTGCTGCCGCAGATGCTGCGCATTGCCTCGCCGGCGGGGCGTATCGGCCTGCTCGGCTTCAACCCCACCCCCAGCGACCTGGTGCAGTTGGAGGTGATCAAGAAGGAGCTGAGCCTGGTCGGCTCGCGGCTCAACAACCGCAAGTTTCCGGAGGTGCTCGAGCGCATGGCCTCGGGGCGTCTCGATCCGCTGGCGCTGGTCAGTCATCGCCTGCCCTTCGACGACATGCCCGGTGCCATCCACATGCTCGATCACCATCCCGAAAGGGCTCGCAAGGTGCTGATCGGTATCGGTGCCGATACCGGTGCCTGAGCCAGCTCGAGGCGACAGCGGCATCGCCATGTTGCGATGCCCCATAACAGCAGCAACAACACATCAACAACAACCAGTAAGAAGAAGGAGCTACGCCATGTTCAAACGACTCGTCACCGGCGCCGTCCTCGGGGCGGCTCTCATCGGCAGCCAATCCCTTATGGCTGCCGAGGTCACGCTACGCTTCGGTCACCTGGCCAATGAGCAGAACATCTGGCATCAGGCCGCCGAACGCTTCAAGGAGCTGGTCGAGGAGAACTCCGACGGCCGTATCGAGGTGCTGCTCTATCCCAACGAGCAGCTCGGCAACGAGATGGACGTCATCAACAGTATCCAGCTCGGCACCGCCGACATGACCATCACCGGCGAGAGCCTGCAGAACTGGGCGCCCAAGGCGGCCATGATGGCGGTGCCCTATGCCTTCCGCGACGCCGAGCATCTGCGCCAGGCGGTGGAGAGCGAGATCGGCGAGCAGATCGAGGCGCAGATCGCCGAGCGCGCCAACCTGGTGCCGCTGGCCTGGTTCGAGCGCGGCCCGCGGGAACTGACCTCCAACCGACCGATTCGCCATCCCGATGATCTCGACGGCATTCGCCTGCGGGTGCCCAACGTGCCGCTGTTCGTCAGCACCTGGGAGGCGCTGGGTGCGCGCCCCACGCCGATGGCCTTCAGCGAGGTGTTCACCGCCCTGCAGCAGAACACCATCCAGGCTCAGGAGAACCCGCTCAGCCTGATCGAGAGCGCCAGCTTCAATGAGGTGCAGGACTACGTGAACCTGACCGGCCACGTGCGCAGCTGGATCTACGTGGTGATCGGCCGCAACCGGCTCGAGAGCATGCCGGAGGAGCTGCAGCAGATCGTGCGCGAGGCGGCACGCGAGATGCAGGAGTATCAGGCCGAGCTGTTCGAGGAGGATCAGCAGCGCCTGGAGCAGGCCCTGCAGGAGCGCGGCATGGAGTTCGTCGAGGTCGACATCGAAGCCTTCGCCGAGAAGGCACGACCGGCGGTGGAAGCGGCCCTCAATGACGAGCAGCGTGAGCTGTTCGACGCCATCCAGAACCTGTGAACCGACCGACCGGGCGGGCCAGGCCCGCCCATTCCTTCCGATTTGGCGAACCCCCAGCGAGGAGCGCCTATGGATATTTCCCCACAGCGTGCCGAGGACGAAGCGGCGCGTGACGGCCAGGAGGTCGTGGCCAGTCTCGAGGCGCTGTCCGCCGTGCCCGGTTTTCAGGGGCTTTTGGGTCGTGTCATCGGCTGGATGGACCGTCTGTTCATGCTGCTCGCCAATCTGGTGCTGATCGGGATTGCCGCGACCGTGCTGTTGCAGATCTCGGGCCGGCTGTTTCTGCCGTTCGCCCTGTCCTGGACCGAGGAGCTATCGCGCTATCTCTTCATCTACATGGTGGCGCTGGCGGCCGGGGTGGCGATACGCCGTCACCGGCACGTCAACGTCGAGCTCTTCCATCACCTGCTGGGGCTGCGCGCGCGAGCCGCCTATCAGGCACTGATCTGCCTGTTGATCGGCGGCTTCGCCCTGATGGTGCTGCCTGCGGCGTGGCAGTTCGCTCAGAACGGCGCCTGGCAGACCTCGCCCACCCTGAGGGTGCCCATGCTCTATATTTTCTTCTCCACCGTGGTGCTGTTCGCCCTGGTGCTGTTCTACAGCGTCATTGGCTTCTGCGAAGGCCTGCTGGCGGCGTGGCGGCCATCCACCGAGGGTGACCGGGAGGGCGCGTCATGGAAGTGATGGTGCTGTTCGGCGTGTTCCTGGTGCTGCTGGTGCTAGGCCTGCCCATCGCCTTCGCGCTGGGCATCTCGTCGCTTGCCTACCTGCTGCTGGAAGGCATCTCGCTGACCATCGTGCCGCAGCGCATGTACTCGGGTATCGATACCTTCGTGCTGCTGTGCATTCCCGGCTTCGTGCTGGCCGGCAACCTGATGAACGTGGGCAACATCACCGAGCACATCGTACGCTTCTCCAACGCTGTGGTCGGCCACATCCGCGGTGGCCTCGGCCTGGCCAACGTGGGCGGCTCGATGATCTTCGGCGGCATCTCGGGCACCGCGGTGGCCGATGCCGCCAGCATCGGCTCGGTGATGATCCCCGGTATGGCACGCTCCGGTTACGACAAGCCCTTTGCTGCCGCCGTTACCGCCGCCTCGTCGACCATCGGCCCGATCATCCCGCCCAGCGTGCCGATGATCATCGTCGGCTCGCTGGCGGGCATCTCGGTGGGGCGCATGTTCCTGGCCGGGGCCGTGCCCGGCCTGCTGCTGGGCATGGCGATGATGATCACCGTCTATCTGCTGGCGGTGAAGCGCGGCTACCCCAAAGGGCGCCGTGCCACCCTGCGCGAGCTGCTGCGTGAGGGGCGTACCGCCTTCTGGGCGCTGCTGATGACGGTGATCATCCTCTACGGCATCATCGGTGGCTTCTTCACTCCCACCGAGGCTTCCATCGTCGCCAGCCTCTATGCGCTGGTGGTGGGCATGTACGTCTACAAAGGGCTGACCTGGCGCAAGCTGCCGGCGATTCTCACCGACACCGTGCTGACCTCGTCGGCGCTGCTGCTGCTGGTGGGCCTGGCCAACCTGTTCGGCTGGATCCTCACCAGCCAGCAGATCCCCCAGACCATCGCCGCCCTGATCATGGCGATCAGCGACAACCCCATCGTGGTGATCCTGATTCTCAACCTGATCCTGCTGTTCGTCGGCGCCTTCATGGAGACCATCGCTGCGCTGATCATCCTGTTCCCGGCGCTGCTGGGTGTGGCCACCGGAATCGGCATGGACCCGGTGCACTTCGCGGTGATGGCGGTGCTCAACCTGATGATCGGCCTGACCACGCCGCCGGTGGGGGTGTGCCTGTTCGTGGTCTCGGGCATCGGCAAGCTGCAGATGCTCACCGTGGCTCGCGCCATCCTGCCGTTCCTGGTCTGCAATATTCTGGTACTGCTATTGGTGGCCTACGTGCCGGCCATCTCGCTGTGGCTTCCCGACCTGTTGATGGGGACAAGATGAACGACGTTAAACGTATCGCCGCCGCCGCGCCTACCGGGCGCATCGGCATCGTCCACCTGGGGCTGGGGGCTTTCCACCGTGCCCACCAGGCGGTCTACCTGGAGCGCTATCGGCAGCGCAGCGGCGACGATGCCTGGGGTGTTTGCAGCGCCAACCTGCGCGGCGGCGTGGCGCTGGTGGATGCCCTGTGCGACGCTGGCTGCCGCTACCACGTGGCCGAATATGCCGACCGCGATACCGTTACCCTGCGCGAGATCGGCGTGGTCGAGCAGGCTCTGTTCACCGGCCGGGACCTGGCGGGGGAGTGGGGGCGCGATCTCGCGTCGCTGCTGGCGCGCATGGCCTCGCCCGAGACGCGTATCGTCACTCTCACGGTGACCGAGAAGGGCTACTTCCTGAGCCCCGCCGAGGGCAGCCTGCTGCGTGATGATCCGCTGATCGCTCACGATATCGATCAACCCCAGGCACCGCGCACCGCGCCGGGCATTCTGGTCGAGGCCCTGGCCCGGCGGCGCAGCGCGGGCGTCCCGCCGTTCACGGTGCTGTGCTGCGACAATATGCCGAACAACGGCAAGCGCACACGGGCGGCGGTGGTGCAGCTCGCCGCCTGTCGCGACGCTGAGCTTGCCGCCTGGATCGGGCGCGAGGTGGCGTTTCCCTGCAGCATGGTCGACCGCATCGTGCCGGCCATGACCGCGGCCGATTTCGTTCGCCTGGCCGAGCTGGGCGTCGAGGACCCCAACGCCGTGGTGGGCGAGGCGTTCACTCAATGGGTGGTGGAGGATGATTTCCCCCTCGGCCGACCGGCCTGGGAGGCCGAGGGCGTGGAGATGGTCGCCGATGTGGCGCCGTTCGAGACCATGAAGCTGCGTATGCTCAACGGCAGCCACTCGCTGCTTGCCTACCTGGGCGCGCTGGATGACATCGAGACAGTGTTCGATGCGGTGAGCCGCGACGACCTGGTGGCGTTGCTGCGTCGCTACATGCTGTGCGAGGCGGAGCCGACCCTGGCGATGCCCGAGGGCACCGACCTGGTGGGCTACGCGGACTCCTTGCTGGCGCGCTTCGCCAACGACAGTCTGCGTCATCGCCTGCAGCAGATCGCCATGGACGGCTCGCAAAAGCTGCCCCAGCGCTGGCTGCACGGCGCCCTGGCGCGGCTCGAAATGGGGGATGAGGTACCGTGCACCGCGCTCGGTTTGGCGGCGTGGATCCGCTATACCGCCGGAAGCGACCTGCACGGTAATGCCCATGCCGTCGACGACCCCATGGCGGGCACCTTCAGGCTGCTGCACGAAGCCCACGACGAGGATGTCGAAGCGTTGGTGCTGGCCTTTCTCGAGCTCGACGCCGTGGTGCCACCGGCGCTGGCCGAACACGCCGGCTTTACGGGGGCGGTGGTAGCGGCCTACCGCTGCCTGACGACGTATGGCCTCGACGCCGCGCTTGCAAGGCTCGACGCCCCCACCTGATAGGGAGAGATTGGTCATGGAACACACCTGGCGCTGGTTCGGCCCCAGCGATCCGATCACCCTCGACGAGATTCGCCAGACTGGTGCCACCGGCATCGTTACGGCGCTTCACGAGATACCCAACGGTACGGCCTGGCCGATCGAAGCCATCGCCGAGCGCAAGGCAGAGATCGAAGCCGCGGGGCTGACCTGGTCGGTGGTTGAGAGCGTGCCGGTGCACGAGGCGATCAAGCAGGGCGCGCCCGAGCGTGAGCGCTATATTGCCGCCTACCGGGAGACCCTGCGCAACCTGGCGGCCTGCGGTATCGACCTCGTCTGCTACAACTTCATGCCGGTGCTCGACTGGACCCGCACCGACCTGGCCTGGCGCCTGCCGGACGGCGGCCTGGCGCTGCGCTTCGATCAGACGGCCTTCGCCGCCTTTGATCTCTATCTGCTCAAGCGCCCAGGCGTCGAGGCCGAGTACAGCGAGGCCGAACGGGCCGAGGCCAGGCGTTACCTCGACGGCCTCGACGCCGCCGGGCGCGAGGCGCTGATCGATACCGTCATTGCCGGCCTGCCGGGGGCCGAGGAGCATTACACCCTGGCGCGTTTCCAAGAGGCGCTGGACGGCTATGCCGACATCGACGCCGAGCGCCTGCGCGAGAATCTCGGCTACTTCCTGCACGCCATCGTGCCGGTGGCTGAGGAGGCTGGTTTGCGACTCGCCATTCATCCCGACGACCCGCCGCGTCCGCTGTTCGGTCTGCCGCGGGTGGTTTCCACCCCCGAGGATGCCCAGTGGCTGCTCGATGCCGCACCGAGCGAGGCCAATGGCCTGACCCTGTGCACCGGCTCCTACGGCGTGCGCGAGGACATCGATCTGGCCGACATGGCGCGCCGCTTCGGTCCGCGCATCTACTTCGCCCATCTGCGCTCGACCCGGCGCGAGGCCACCGATCCGCGCACCTTCCACGAGGCGCATCATCTTGGCGGCGACGTCGATATGGTGGCGGTGATCGCCGCGCTGGTGGCGGAGGAGCGGCGCCGCGAGCGCGAGGGCGGCCCGCGGCTGCCGCTGCGGCCGGATCACGGCCATCACATCCTTGACGACCAGCGCCGCGACACCCGCCCCGGCTATCCGCTCTACGGTCGCCTCAAGGGGCTGGCGGAGCTGCGCGGCGTAGAGCTGGCGGTGCGCCGCTTGTTTCGCTGAACGCAGCCGGTCCGAGCTGAGCGCGGCCGGCCGGCTTTATCAACCGGGCAACAGGCGCCATCAGGCGCCCTGGTCCAGCCTGGCCTCGAGCTCGGTCAGCTGTTCGCGACTCGGCAAGCCTTCCATGTCGCCTATCACCTGCACCGCCAGCGAGCCGATCAGATTGCCGCGGCGCACCGCCTCCCGTGGGGAGCAGCGGTCGAGCAGGGCGCTGACCACTCCCACGGCGAAGCCGTCGCCGGCGCCCACCGTATCTACCACTTCGTCCACCGCAAAGCCGGGCACGCTGAAGGACTCCAGCTCGCCGCCAAGACTGCCGCGGTAGAAGCTGCCTTGGGGGCCGAGCTTGATGATCACCGCCGAGGCGCCGCGTTCGAGATAGAAGTCGGCGATGGCCTCGGGCGTGTCCTGACCGGTCAGCAGACGCCCCTCGGCGAGCCCCGGCAGCACCCAGTTGGAGAGGCTGGCGAGGTCATTGAGGGTATCGCGCATCTCGGCCTCGCTCTTCCATAGGCTGGGACGCAGGTTGGGATCGAACGAGATGCTGGCGCCGACCTGGCGAGCCTGAGTCAGCATGTGCCGGGAGAGTTCGCGGGCGCTGGGCGACAGCGCCGGGGGGATGCCGGTGGCGTGCAGATGGCGCAGGGCGGTGAAGTCCACCTCGGCGGCATCGGTGGGCGAGAGGTGGCTGGCAGCGCTGCCACGGCGGAAGTACTCCACTCGCGGGTCGGCGCCACCCAGGGCACGCTCCTTGAACATCAGACCGGTAGGGTGGGTGGGGTCGCTGCCGAGATGACGACAGTCCAGCCCTTCGGCCTCCAGGGTATGGCGAATGAAGGTGCCGAAGCTGTCGGCGCCCACGCGGCTCAGCCAGCCGACATGGAAACCCAGCCGGGCCAGGCCGATGGCCACGTTGGTGTCGGCACCGGCAATCCGGCGCTGGAAGTGCTCCACCTCGGCCAGGGGGCCGGGGGCATCGGCGACGAACAGGGTCATGGCCTCACCGAAGGTGAGTATCTCGGGGCTTGGCTCTTTACTTGAAACCGGGCTTGAGTGGCTCATGGTCATCTCGCTTGTTGTTGGGAACGTTACCATTCGAGTGGGCGATGATCGTCAGTCAGTCTGGACAAGCGGTTTGGGAGTTCAGCCTGAGAGGCGCGTGGAGCCTCGCGCTATCAGCCTGGGTTCGAATCGATGCTGCCTGGCCTTGGCATCGGCCGGGTTGACGGGCTTCGCCAACAGGCTGGCGACGGCCTGCTGGCCAATCGCTTCGGTGGGCTGCGCCAGGGTGGTGATGCCCGGGTCGATCAGCGCGCACCAGTCGAGCTCGTCGATGCCCATCAGCCCGGTCTTGCCGAGTCGTGCGCCGAGCCTTTGCATGGCGCGGGTGGCGGCCAGGATGACCGCACCGTTGGCACACAGCAGGGCACGCGGCACTTCACCCGAGCCCTTGTGAGCTGAACGCGTGAGAAAGGCCTCGATGGCTCGCACCAGTTCATCGTCGCTGCCGTTCATCGTGTAAGCCTCGCCTGTCAGACGACGAACCGCCAGACCGTCTTGAAAGCGCGTCAGGCGCTCACGGCGTGGACTGGCCCGCTCGGGCGGCTCGCTGAGATATAGCAGCTCGCCGTAACCCTGCTCGGCGAGGTGGTCGAGAGCCAGATCGATGGCCTTTGCATTGTCGAGCCCCACCAGATCGGCCTGCACGGTGCCTAGTTCGCGGTCGAGTAGTACCAGCGGCATGCCTTGATCGGTCAACGCTTGCAGCTCTGCGTCGGGGCTGCCGGACGCGTTGATGATCAGTCCTTCCACCTGGTAGGCGGCCATCAGCCCCAGGTGCGTGCGCTCCAGCTCGGGGTCGTTGTCGGTATTACATACCAGCAGTGCCAGGCCCCGCTCGCGGCAGGCGCGCTCCACGCCGTGCATCACCGCCACCGAGAAGGGGTTGCGAATGTCCGCCACCAGCATGCCGATCAGCCGCGAGCGGCCCCCCTTGAGGCCCCGGGCCATCTGGTTGGGGCGATAATCGAGACGCAGGGCGGCCGCGGCGATGCGCTCGCACAGCGCCGGCGACAGCTTGTCGCGCTCGCCGCTGAAGTAGCGCGATACGCTGGTCTTGGAAGCACCGGCTTCACGGGCGACTTCGATGATGGTGGCGCGACGTGGCATGAGGCGACTCGATGAATGGGAACGTTCCCATCATAGGTCGAGACGGTGCTAGCGACAACCGCACGACTACAGCCTGAGGTGGTGGCTCGGCTCTAACTCTCGCCCCACACGCTGCTCAGCACCTCCAGCGCTGCGGCCACGGCAGGTTCCTCACTGCGCTCTCTGCGCCAGATGAAGCACAGCGCGCAGGGCAGGCGGACGCCCTCGACCACCACCAGACCGCGCTCCTGACGCTCGGCCATCGCCAGGGCGTCGCGGGCCAGGCTCAGGCCCACGCCGGCGCGCACCAGATCGAGCATGCACGCTTCCTGATCCACCTGGGCCACGCCGTGAGGCGTCACCCCGAGCGGGTCGAGGGCGCCGCGCAGCAGGCGGTGGTGGGCCGAAAGCGTCGGTGTGACGATCCACGGCTGGGCGGCCAGGCTCTTCCAGTCGCTGCTGGCCACCCGACTGCCCCAGCCGGGTGGGGCCACTACGTGGTAGTGGAAGTGGGTCAGCTTGCGATGACCGATATCCGCTGCGTCCGGCCCGGGACCTTCGCCGGGCGGCGCGAGGAAAAAACCGACATCGAGCTCGTCGCGGCGAATCCACTCCAGCACGCTGCCGCTCATGCCGTGCTGCAGCTCGGTTTCCAGCTGCGGTGCGCGCTCCACCAGGCGATGCAGAAAGGCGCCGAGGCGAATGAACTCGGGGTCGACGATGGTGCCGATGCGCAGCCGGCCGCGCAGGGTGCCGTGCAGGGCGCGAGCGCTCTGCTCGAAGGCGGCCATGGCGGCCAGTGCCCGCTCCGCCGCGGGCAACAGGGCGTGGCCGTCGGCAGTCAGCGCCAGGCCCTGTGGGCGACGGCGAAACAGCGTCAGTCCCAGGGCTTCCTGCAGCTGCTTGAGCTTGAGGCTGACTGCCGGCTGGGTCAGATGCAGGCGCTCGGCGGCGCGGGAGACGCTGCCCTCATGAGCCACGGTAACGAAGGCGCGAAGCGTGGGTAGGTCGTGCATGGCGGAGAGTCGGTCAGGATATAAAAGAAGCTTATATCTGGCTTTTGAATTACTCAATTGATCCTTGCTCTCGGCGCGGTAGTCTAGACAGTCACAGCCGTGTGCCTGTTCGCTGAACGTGCCGAAAGACGTGCCGTCCAACCGAGGGCAGCCTACGACAAGAGGGAGCACCCATGACTCAGAACACCATCGCCCATTATATCGCCGGACAAATGACGACCGGCGAGTCGGGTCGTCATCAGAGCGTCTACAACCCGGCCACCGGTCAGGTCACGGGGCAGGTGGCGCTGGCTTCCCGTGCCGACGTAAACACCGCCGTGGCCGCCGCCAAGGCCGCCTTCCCGGCCTGGGCCGATACCCCGCCGATCCGTCGCGCGCGGGTGCTGTTCAAGTTCCTCGAGCTGCTCAACGCCAACAAGGACGAGCTGGCCCGCGCCATTACACTGGAGCACGGCAAGGTCTTCACCGACGCCCAGGGCGAAGTGGCCCGCGGCATCGACATCGTCGAGTTCGCCTGCGGCATTCCGCAGCTGCTCAAGGGCGACTTCACCGAACAGGTGAGCAACGGCATCGACAACTGGACCGTGCGTCAGCCGCTGGGCGTGGTAGCCGGTATCACACCGTTCAACTTCCCGGCCATGGTGCCGATGTGGATGTTCCCGGTGGCCATAGCCGCTGGCAACACCTTCATCCTCAAGCCCAGCCCCACCGATCCTAGCGCCTCGCTGCTGATCGCCGACCTGCTCAAGCAGGCCGGCCTGCCCGACGGCGTGTTCAACGTGGTGCAGGGCGACAAGGAGTCCGTCGATGCGCTGATCGAGCATCCCGACGTGCAGGCGCTCTCTTTCGTCGGCTCCACCCCCATCGCCAACCTGATCTACGAGAACGGCGCACGCCACGGCAAGCGCGTCCAGGCCCTGGGCGGTGCCAAGAACCACATGGTGGTGATGCCCGACGCCGATCTCGACAAGGCCGTCGACGCCCTGATCGGGGCCGCCTACGGCAGCGCCGGCGAACGCTGCATGGCGATCAGTGTGGCGGTGCTGGTGGGCGACGTGGCCGACAAGGTCGTGCCGCGCCTGGCCGAGCGTGCCCGCGCACTCAAGGTCAAGAACGGCCTCGAGCTCGACGCCGAGATGGGCCCCATCGTCACCGCCCAGGCTCACCAGCGCATCACCGGCTACATCGAGAAGGGCGTTGCCGAGGGCGCCGAACTGGTGGTCGACGGCCGTGACTTCGATGCCTCTACCACCGGCGACGGCTGCGGCGAAGGCTTCTGGATGGGCGGTTCGCTGTTCGATCACGTCACCCCGGAGATGACCATCTATAAGGAAGAGATCTTCGGCCCGGTGTTGGCCTGCGTGCGGGTCCCCGATGTGGCCACAGCCATCCAGCTGATCAACGACCACGAGTTCGGCAATGGCGTGAGCTGCTTCACCGAGAGCGGCAGCGTGGCCCGCGAGTTCGGCCGTCGCATTCAGGTCGGCATGGTCGGCATCAACGTGCCGATTCCGGTGCCCATGGCGTGGCACGGCTTCGGTGGCTGGAAGCGCTCGCTGTTCGGCGATACCCACGCCTACGGCGAAGAGGGCGTGCGCTTCTACACCAAGCAGAAGTCGATCATGCAGCGCTGGTCCGACTCGATCAACGCGGGCGCCGAGTTCGCCATGCCGACCCATAAGTGAGTCCTGCTGACGGATACGCACGGCGTCAGTGAGAGGCGCCGAGGGGAGACCGAAGAGGAGGTCATTTGCCAGGGGTGAGGAGCACTGCTCCGAACGGGCTGGCCATGGATGGCCAGCACCGGCCCTGCAAGCGGAGCAGGACGCGAGAGCGCCGCAGGGCAAATGTAGCGCCCAGGGATGGGTTCACAGCGCCTCCTCGCAGGTCTTCCCCTCGGATCAGCCTCGAACGGGCATCAACTGCCGTACATAAGAGAGAGGCTTTGCTGTCGGCTAAGGGCGCCGGTGGCATGCCGAGAGAGAGCACGCCATGGCAGAGCAGGAATTCGACTACATCGTAGTGGGGGCCGGTACCGCTGGCTGCCTGCTGGCCAACCGCCTCAGCGCCGACCCGGCCAACCGGGTGCTGCTGATCGAAGCGGGCGGCCGCGACAACTACCACTGGGTGCACATCCCGGTGGGTTATCTCTACTGCATCAACAACCCGCGCACCGACTGGTGCTTCAAGACCGAGCCGGACAAGGGGCTCAACGGCCGCTCGCTGATCTACCCGCGCGGCAAGACCCTGGGCGGCTGCTCCAGCATCAACGGCATGCTCTATCTGCGCGGCCAGGCCCGAGACTACGACGGCTGGGCCGAGCTGGTGGGCGACGACGACTGGCGCTGGGAGAACTGCCTGCCGGACTTCATGAAGCACGAAGACCACTACCGCCTGGACGAGGGCGGCGATGCCGATGCCGCCCACCGCGACTATCACGGCCACGGCGGCGAGTGGCGGGTCGAGAAACAGCGGCTCAAGTGGGAGGTGCTCGATGACTTCGCCGAAGCGGCAGTGGAGGCGGGCATTCCGCGCACGCGGGACTTCAACCGCGGCGACAACGAGGGCGTCGACTACTTCGAGGTCAACCAGCGCGACGGCTGGCGCTGGAACGCCGCCAAGGCCTTCCTGCGCCCGGTGTGCGAAAAACGCAGCAACTTCACCCTGTGGCACTCCGCCCAGGTGCACCGCCTGCTGTTCGACACCGATGAGAGCGGCAAGCCCCGCGCCACCGGCGTCGAACTCGAACGCAACGGCAGCGTCAGCCGGGTGAAGGCGAAGCGTGAAGTGATCCTGGCCGCAGGCGCCATCGGTTCGCCGCAGCTGCTGCAGCTTTCCGGCATCGGCCCGGCCGCCCTTCTGGCCGAGCACGGCATTCCGCTGGTTCACGAGCTGCCCGGGGTAGGGGAGAACCTGCAGGATCACCTGCAGATCCGCTCGGTCTACAAGGTCACCGGAGCCAAGACCCTCAACACCCTGGCCGCCTCCTGGCTGGGCAAGGCGAAGATCGGCATGGAGTACCTGCTGCGCCGCACCGGGCCGATGAGCATGGCCCCCTCGCAGCTGTGCATCTTCACCCGCAGCAGCGACGAATACGAACACCCCAACATCGAGTATCACGTCCAGCCGCTCAGCCTCGAGGCCTTCGGCCAGCCGCTGCACGATTACCCGGCGATCACCGCCAGCGTGTGCAACCTCAACCCCACCAGCCGCGGCAGCGTGCGTATCAAGAGTCGCGACCCGCGTCAGGCCCCGGCCATCGCGCCCAACTACCTCAGCACCGAAGAGGATCGCCGCGTGGCAGCAGACTCGCTGCGGGTCACCCGGCGAATCGCCGAGCAACCGGCGTTCGCCAAGTACCGTCCCGAAGAGGTCAAGCCCGGTGTGCAGTACCAGAGCGACGAAGACCTGGCGCGTCTGGCGGGCGATATCGGCACCACCATCTTCCATCCGGTGGGCACGGCCAAGATGGGCCGCGACGACGACCCCATGGCAGTGGTGGACTCGCATCTGCGGGTGCGCGGCGTCGAGGGACTGCGGGTGGTGGACGCCAGCGTGATGCCCACCATCACCAGCGGCAACACCAATTCGCCGACGCTGATGATCGCCGAGAAGGCGGCTGCCTGGATTCTCGAATCGAGGTAACATTAACGTCACCTACACAAAATAGTGTTTGACGTGTGGGGACGAAGAGCGCAAGATGCGTGCAGTTGGTTAGCAAGTCGAACATCGCAAGTGGTTATCGAAACGCTCATGGCGTCTTGATTTCCCGGTGAAAAGTTTCTTGTTTTACCCACTGCAACTCGGGTATTTCCCGGAAAATCAATGCTATTAGAGGAATTCGATAATGGCTACCGGTACTGTCAAGTGGTTCAACGACACCAAGGGCTTCGGCTTCATCTCTCCGGACGACAACGGTGACGACCTGTTCGCTCACTTCTCCGAGATCCAGGCTGACGGCTTCAAGACTCTGCAGGACGGTCAGAAGGTCTCCTTCGACGTCACTCAGGGCAAGAAAGGCCTTCAGGCTTCCAACATCAAGGTCATTGGCTAAGCTTCGGCTTACCATGAGTTGATGTGCCACCTCGGTGGCGACGAAAGGCCCGCGCAAGCGGGCCTTTTGCGTTGCTGTGCATGCGTTTCTCGTGTGCAAGGTATATGCATTTTTGGCATTAATGAATTTCTAAAAATAACTTTTTAGAATATGCGGCAGCCTTCACAATGGCTCAGCACCTTTGTGAACGGAACCCTCGCACATGCCGCTGGATGCTTGGATCTCATTGGCCGTGGTCATGGCCGTTTTCCCTTTGATGGCCTTTTCGCGCCTCGGCCCGGACATCGTTCTGCTGGGGGCGGTCATCCTGCTGCTGACGCTCGGCATCATCGACCCGAGTCAGGCCTTGGGCGGTTTCTCCAGTACCGGTCTGTTCACCGTGGCCTTCATGTACGTGCTGGTGGCCAGCATCCGTGAGACCGGCGGTATCGACTTGATCATTCGCCATGTGCTGGGGCGTCCTCGTCGCGAGGGTGGCGCGCTGGTGAGGCTGGTGGTGCCGGTCGCTGCCCTCAGTGCCTTTCTCAACAATACTCCGGTTGTCGCTACCTATATCCCCGCCGTGCTCAGCTGGAGCCAACGCCTGAAGCTGCCGGCGCACCGGCTGCTGATGCCGCTCAGTTTCGCCTCGATCCTGGGCGGCACCGTCACGCTGATCGGCACCAGTACCAACCTGGTGGTGCATGGCCTGCTGGTGGAGCGCTATCCTGGGCTGGCGATGGGGCTGTTCGATCTTGCCTGGGTGGGGCTGCCGGTGGCCCTGATCGGAGCGCTCTATCTGATCGTCATCGCGCCGCGCCTGCTGCCGGAGCGTCGTGGTACGGCGTCGGCGTTCGAGAATCCCCGCGAATTCACCATCGAGATGGAGGTCGACCCGAACGGCCCCTTGGTAGACCGCACCGTGGAAGAGGCCGGCCTGCGCCACCTCTGCGAGCTGTTTCTGGTGGAGATCGAGCGCGAGGGCAACGTGGTCAGCGTGGTAGGGCCGGGCGAACGGCTCAAGGGCGGTGATCGGCTGGTCTTTGCCGGCACCTCCGACGGCGCCGTGGAACTGCAGCAGATTCGCGGTCTGATGCCGTCGCGCCATGGCGAGTCGAGCCTTGAGAAAGACTTCAAGGAGCGGCGGCTGGTGGAGGCGGTGGTCTCCGACCAGTGCCAGTTCGTCGGCAAGCGCATTCGCGACGGCCACTTTCGCACGCTGTATGGCGCCGCGGTGCTGGCGGTGTGTCGGGGCGGCGAGCGAGTGGCCGGCAACCTCGGCCAGGTGCGCCTGCAGCCCGCCGACGTGTTGCTGCTGGAAGCACGCCCGCCCTTCATCGAGCGTCACCGCCAGTCGCGCGACTTCCTGCTGATCAGTCAGGTCAACGGCCAGGCGCGTCCCAAGCACGAGAAGGCCTGGCTGGCCTGGAGCATCCTGGCGGGGGTGGTGGCTCTCGCCACCTTCGGCGTGATGAGCATGATGAACGCTGCCATGCTGGGCGCGGTGCTGGTGCTGGCCACCGGCTGCTGCTCGGTGGGGGCGGCCAAGCGCGGGCTCGATACTCAGGTACTACTCACCATTGCCGCTTCCTTCGGTCTGGGCGCGGCGTTGGAGAGTTCCGGTGCGGCGGCCACCCTGGCCGGGCTGGCACTGGGTGTGGCCGACGGTAACCCCTTGCTGCTGCTGATCGGCACCTATCTGCTGGTGGCGTTGCTGACCGAGCTTGTGACCAACAACGCGGCGGCGGTGATCACCTTCCCGGTGGTCATGGCCAGCGCCGAGAGTCTTGGCGTCAATCCCATGCCCTTCGTAGTGGCGGTGATGTTCGCCGCCTCGGCCAGTTTCCTCACGCCCATCGGCTATCAAACCAACTTGATGGTGCACGGCCCCGGTGGCTACCGCTTCGGCGACTTCCTGCGCGTGGGCGGCCTACTCAACGTGCTGACGGCGATCGTCGCCCTCGTGCTGATTCCGCTGGTGTGGCCGTTCTGAGCCGCCCGGCGCTCGCCGTGGTCATGGCTTTGCGGTAGGGTGTCGGGTTGATACGAGCCACGACGAAGGAACCCGCCATGAGCCATCCCGGCGAACTGATCATCGAGCCCAGAAGCGGCCGTCCGGCCGACGCCTGCGTCTTCATTCTTCATGGCCTGGGCGCCGACGGCCACGATTTCGAGCCCCTGGTGCCGGCGCTGACGCTGAAAGAGGGGCTCGATGTGCGTTTCATCCTGCCCCATGCACCGCGGCTGCCGGTGACCATCAACGGTGGCATGGTGATGCCGGCGTGGTACGACATCTACGAGATGAGCCTCGACCGCCGTGTCGATACCCGGCAACTGGTGGCCTCGGCCGAGCGCATCCAGGCGCTGGTGCAGGAGCAGATCGACCACGGTATCGACAGCCGGCGCATCATTCTCGCCGGCTTCTCCCAGGGAGGGGCGGTGGCCTACCAGGCAGCGCTCTCCTTCCCGTCCCCGCTTGGTGGGCTGCTGGCCATGTCCACCTACTTCGCTACCGCCGAGACCATCGAGCTGAACGAAGCCAACCGCGGGCTGCCCATCGAGATTCACCACGGATCCTTCGACCCGGTGGTGCCCGAAGCGCTGGGCAAGGCCGCCCAGCAGCGCCTGCAGTCGCTGGAGTATCCGGTCAACTACCGCAGCTATCCCATGGCTCATGCGGTCTGTCCGCAGCAGGTCGGCGATATCGCCGCCTGGCTCAACGCCCGCCTGAGCTGAAACCCGTGAACGACATGGCGGCGCCACCTTCTGCCGCGCGGGCCTGCCTGCGCAGCAGTCGGCCGAACTTCTTGGTGCTGGCGCCGCTGTGCGCGGGCCTGGCGATCACCGCGGCCTGGGCCGACGGCCACGCGGTGGCTGGGTGGGATGCCCTGTTGGTGCTGCTTGGGGCACTGCTGGCTCACGCTGCAGTCAACCTGTTCAACGAGCATTATGACTTCTTCTCAGGGCTGGATGAGCTCACCGAGCGCACGCCGTTCTCAGGCGGCAGCGGAGCGCTGCCTGCCCAGCCCGAAGCCGCCGATGCGGTGCGCAATGCGGCCATGCTGTGCCTGGCCGGCGTGGTGGCGATAGGCCTCTGGTTCCTGTGGCGGACAGGTCCGGTGATGCTGCTCTACGGCTTGCTGGGCATCGGTCTGGTAGTGGCCTATACCGCCTGGTTGACCCGCCGCCCCTGGCTCTGCCTGCTGGCGCCCGGCGTCGGTTTCGGCCTGCTAATGGTGGCGGGCTCCTACCAGGCACTGACCGGCACGCTCAGCGCCACGGCGGTCGCGGCCGCGCTCATCCCCACGCTGATGGTCAGCGCGCTGCTGCTGATCAATCAACTGCCCGATATCGACGCTGACCGGCGGGTCGGGCGCGACCACTTGGCGATACGCCTGGGGCCGCTGCGCTCGGCGCGGCTGGTGGCGCTGCTGCTGGCAGCCGCCTTCGCCGTGGTGCCGGTGGCCTGGCTGTTCGGCGCGCTACCCGGTGCGGCCTGGCTGACGTGGCTGGCGTCGCCCGCCGTCGCTTGGCTGGTGCGTGGCCTGTGGTCGCTGCCGGCGGAAGTCGAGCAGGGCGAGCTTGCAGCGCTGCTGCCGCTGATGGGGCTCAACGTCGCACTGCTGCTGGCAAGCTTGACGCTGCTCAACATTGGACTGGTTATCGCGTCCTGATCAACCTCTCCGGACGGGGCGACAAGGACGTCGACCATGTGGCAGATAAGCTCGGACTCTGACAGGCTTAAGAACAGAAGACCGCCTGCCTGAATTGGCCTTCCGGGGTTGAGTCAGGCAGGATAAGCCCCAAGGTATTGAAAAGAGTGCTGGTCTTAAAGGTCATTGAACACAAGGAGACTGTGATGATGCCCGATACGTCCGAAGACATTCGTCTGCCGGTGGCCTGCCCTTCGTGTGGCAGCCATCTCTATCGCGTCAATCAGGTGCGTAACCCCACCGATGAGGTGCACTGCGCCTCCTGCAAGCTCTATCTCTGCGACTATCACGAAGCCGTCGATATGCTCGAAAAAGGTCCAGGTGACGAAGCCGAGGCCTTGATCGAGAAGGTGGTCAACCGGCGGCATCACTGAGGCACTGGCCTATGCCGCCACTCCTGGATGCGCTGCTCGCACTGACCATGGTGGCATTGGCCGCATCGGCGTTGCTCGATCGCCAACTGGTGAGGGCCTGCTCCTGGTTCGTGGCTTTTGCCGTGAGCGTGGCCCTGACCTGGTGGAGCGTAAGCTTTGCCTGGCTGGCGCTGCTCGAGCTGCTGCTGGGAGCGCTGCTCACCGGTGCCTTTCTGTTTCATGCCCTCGACGTGAAGCTGTGGGCCGGAGTGCCCTGGGGGCGCCTGGCTCGCTGGCGTGATCCTGTACCGCTGACCTGGCGCCGCGGGCTGCTGCGCCTGCTGCCGGCGCTAGCAGTGTTGGCGATGCTCGGCATGGCGCTGGCAAGCCTGGTCGACAGCGCTGGGCCGCTGCAGGTCAGCGGTTTGGGCCTGATCGGGCTGGGCCTGTGGGCTTTCATGCTGCATCGGCATCTGCTGCGTCGGCTGCTGGCATTCAACGTCATCGGCACCGGCATCTTTCTGATCCTGATGGGTCTGGTAGGTGAGCAGCACCCAGCTGCAGGCCATGGTTTGGTAGTGACCGGGCTGCTGGTCGCTTTGTTCGGCACTGCACTTGGGGCGCTGCTGATCAGGCGGCTCAGCGCACTCGAAGTTCGTAGTGCGCATTGCGCTGCCGGGGCAGAGCGGGGCGGCGCATGATCGAGAGGCTGGGCGGCGATTTCAGCGTCGTGCTGCTGGTGTTGGGATTGCCCGTGCTGTTGGGCGGGCTGGCAGCGTGCTGGCAGCCTCGACGCAGCTGGCCGATCATGGCGTTTTCTCTATTGCCGTTGCTGGCGCTGGCGGGGCTGTTTTACCAGGTACTCCCACAAGGGGAGCAGACCTGGCTCATCGAGCTTGGCTCCTTGACGTTGCAGTGGCGCGCCAATGGCTTGACCCTGCTGCTGCTCTTGCTGACGCAAGTCATCACGTTCTCCAGCGCTGCTTACGCACCGGCGTACTTGATGGAAGAGATCGGGCGAGAGGGCAAGCAGGTCTGGTTATGGCCGCTGCAAGGCGTGCTGGCCGCAAGTCTGTCCCTCATCTGGCTAGCCGGCGATCTGCTCACTCTTTATATCGGCCTGGAACTGATGGGGCTTGCCGCGGTGGGCCTCATGCTGCTGCCCGGTCGCGTGGACGCGTTGGCGGCCGGCATGCGCTACCTGCTGCTGGCGCTGGTAGGGTCGTTGGCCTTCCTGCTGGGCGTAGCGCTGCTGCTCGGAGCCTGGGGGCGGCTGGATCTGGCCGGGCTGGCGCTGGCCGCAGAGCCGGGCATCGTGCTGTGGGTGTCAGTGGCCCTGCTCAGTGCCGGGCTGCTGCTCAAGGCTGCCGCTTTCCCCCTGCACGCCTGGCTGGCGCCGGTACACGCTTCGGCCTGGACGCCGGTAAGCGCCCTCCATGCCTCCCTGGTGGTCAAGGGCTCGTTCTTCATCGTGCTGCAGCTGTGGCTGGTATTGGTGCCAGAGGCTCGTGTAGCCGCCTGGCTGGTGGGCGGGCTGGGCGGGGCGGCCGTGCTATGGGGCGGGCTGTTGGCCTGGCGGGCGGCCAAGCTCAAGGACGTGGTGGCTTGGTCCACGGTGTCTCAGCTCGGCTATCTGCTGCTCGGCTTCTCGCTGCTGATCGGCACCTCCTCTCAGGTGGCGGAAGTGGCCTGGGAGGGTACCTGGCTACAGCTGGCGGCGCACAGCCTGGCCAAGGCTGGCATGTTCCTGGCTACCGGCAATCTCATCTACTCCACCGGTGAGTCCCACGTAAGGGGCCTGGCCGGCGCCAGTCGGCGCATGCCGCTCTCGCTGCTCAGCTTCGGTATCGCCGCCATCAGCCTGATCGGCTTGCCGCCCAGCGCCGGTTTCACCGCCAAATGGCTGCTGCTGCATGCCTCGCTGGAGGCGGGCTACTGGCTGTGGATGGCGGCCCTGGCGCTGGGCACGCTGCTCAGTGCCGCCTATATCTTCCGCGTGTTTCGCTACTCCTTCGTCGAGGATGCCGAGCCGCTGGATTACCGTCGGGTGCCTTGGAGCATGGAGCTCTTCGCACTCATGCTGGCGCTGGCATCGCTGCTGCTGGGGCTGGTGGCGGAGTGGCCGCTGATGCTGCTGCGGGCAGCGGGAGGTGGGGCATGAGTCAGCCCTGGCTGCCGCTGGCAACGCTGGCCACCTCACTGCTGGTGGTGCCGCTGATCTTCGCCTTGCCGGAGCGAGCGTGGCATGCGCGTACCGCGCTCAACCTCGGTGCCGCCATGATCAAGGTGGTGCTGGTGGCGCTGATGGTTTGGGGGCTCTATCAGGGTGAGAGTTACCGCTTCAGCTTTACCGTGGTGCGGGACGTCACCTTCCTGTTGCAGGTGGACGCGCTGGGGCTGATGTTCGCCGGCCTCTCCTCGCTGCTGTGGCTGGCCACTACGATATACGCCATCGGCTATCTGGAGGACTCACCCAACCGCAAGCGCTTCTTCGGCTTCTTCAGCCTGTGCGTGGCCAGTACCGTCGGCATTGCCCTGGCGGGCAACCTGTTCACCTTTCTGCTGTTCTATGAGCTGCTCACGCTCTCTACCTATCCGTTGGTGGTGCACCGAGGGCATGCCAAGGCGTTGAATGCCGGCACCACCTACCTGCGCTATACCCTCACCGGTGGACTGGTGCTGTTGCTGGGCGTGGTAGCGCTGCACGTCATGGTAGGCGATGTGACCTTCGGCGAGCGCGAAATACTGGCCGATCTCGGTCCCGAGGCGCATGGACTGCTGACCGTGCTGTTCCTGATCATGCTGCTGGGGCTCGGGGTGAAGGCGGCGCTGGTGCCCCTGCACGGCTGGCTGCCCCGGGCCATGGTGGCGCCGGCGCCGGTGAGTGCGTTGCTGCACGCGGTGGCGGTGGTGAAGGCGGGGGCCTTCGGTATCGTACGGCTGGTGTACGATGTCTACGGCATCGGCCTGACCTATCAGTTGGGCCTGCTCACCCTGCTGGCGGTCATCGCCACCGTCACCATCCTGTACGGTTCGATGCGCGCCCTGGCGCAGCAGGAACTCAAACCGCGGCTGGCTTTCTCCACGGTCAGTCAGGTCTCTTACATCGTGCTCGGTATCAGCCTGTTCGGACCCTTCGGTACCATCGCCGGGCTCGTGCACCTGATGCACCAGGGGCTGATGAAGGTCACGCTGTTCTACTGTGCCGGCAACTATGCCGAGGAGCTCGGCATCCACCGGATCGATCAGCTCAACGGTGCCGGGCGGCGCATGCCGCTGACCAGTATCGCCTTCACCGTGGGAGCGCTTGGCATGATCGGACTGCCGCCGGTGGCCGGCTTCATCAGCAAGTGGTATCTGGGTATGGGGGCGGTGCAGGCGAACATGCCTTGGGTGATTCTCGTCCTGGTGGCCAGTAGCCTGCTCAACGCGGCGTACTTCCTGCCCATTCTCTATCGCCTGTGGTTCCGCCCGGGGCCGGCCCACGGTGTCGGCGAGTGGCCTGAAGAGCGCCATCTCGGACGCTTCGAGACCAGCGGCTGGCTGCTGTGGCCGGCGGTTGCCACGGCCCTGTTCAGCATCATGGCGGGGCTGTTCGCCGGGCTGCCGTTCAGTCCTCTGGATCTGGCCACCTTCGTGACCGCCGAGGAGTACACGCCATGATGCCGAGCCTGCTGCTGGCCGTGACGCTGCTCTGGCCGCTGGGGCTGGCGCTGCGCAACGTGCTGCTCCTTGTCGTGGAAAATGGGGCTTTGGGGCGCCCCGGCCCGCGCCCGGCACTGCTCGATTACTGGTGGATCTCCGCTCCGATGCCAGCCCTGCTGCTGGCACTATGGCCGGGTGAAGCGCAGCTGCTGATGGAAGGGTGGTTGCTGGGCGGAAATTGGCAGCTCGACGATGGCCGCCGTCCCTGGCTGTTGTTCAGTGCCTTGCTGTGGGGCCTGGCCGGCCTTTACGCCCGGGGATACCTGATTGTCGAGCAGCAGGCTGCTGAATCGGGCGATGGCGATGCCTTTCGTCGCCTGCTGGGGTTCGCCCTGTTATGGCCGTTGACCCTGGCCGGCAACCTGCTGCTGATCGTCGCCGAGGACATCCCCAGTTTCTATCTGGGCTTCGCGCTCATGACCTTTGCCGCCTACGGCCTGGTGGTGCACGCCGGCAACCGCGACGCCCACCTGGGTGGACGTGCCTACCTGATCATGGCTGTGCTCGGCGAGGGGCTGATACTCGGCGGGCTGCTGTGGTCGGCCGGTACCGCCCAGGTGCTCACCCTGACCGAGCTGCGCGCAGGTATCGCCACGGCTGAGCAGGGCGCCTGGATGGCGACGCTGCTGTGGCTGGGGTTTGGTGTCAAGGCCGGGGTGATCGGGCTGCACGTATGGCTGCCCCTGGCACATCCGGTGGCACCGACGCCGGCCAGTGCAGTGCTCAGCGGGGTGATGATCAAGGCTGGCTTGGTCGGCTGGCTGAGCACGCTGCCGCTGGGAGCGACCGGACTCGAGCCGTTGGGCAGGTTGGTGATCGTGCTGGGTCTGACAGGGGCTCTGGGCGCGGCGCTTTACGGCGTGATACAGCGCCATCCCAAGGCGGTCTTGGCTTATTCCAGTGTCAGCCAGATGGGCATGATCACGACGCTGGTCGGGGTCGGTATGGCCTCACCGCCGCTGTGGCCTGGGCTGCTGGTCGCCATCACCCTGTTCGCCGCCCATCACGGCCTGACCAAGGGTGCCCTGTTCCTCGGGGTTGGCATCAGCGAGCATCCGCCCCGGCTGCCTGGCTGGCTGGTCTGGCTGCTGCTCATGTTCCCGGCGCTGTCGCTGGCGGGGGCCGTGACCTCGGGGCTGGCGACGAAATGGACCTTCAAAGAGCTGCTTTATGACGCCGGCCATGGAGCGCTGGTCACCTGGCTCAGCGTGGCCGCCGTCGGCACCACGCTGCTGATGTCGCGCGCCCTGTGGCGGCAGTGGCAGGAGCGGGGCCGCTACCGTATCCCCTTGCACGCGCCCATGCCGCTGGCCTGGCTGGCCAGCATCGTGGCTGCCTCGAGCGTGCCGCTGTGGCTGCCTCTCGCCGGCCGGCACCCCAACTGGCCGCCGTTGGCGGAATGGCCGGGCCTGTTGTGGCCTGTTTCGCTGGGGCTGGTGGTGGCAGCGCTGATGCTGTTGGCTACCTTGCGCAGCAAACGCAGGTGGAGTCGTGCCCAGCGGCTCCTGCCGGGGGATCTCTGGTGGTGGTATGCGCAGCTGGCAAGCCGGCTGCTGAGCCTGCTCAACGATCTGGCTGAAGCCGGAGAAAGTCGCGGCTCGCGGCTGCGCGGTCGCCTGCAAAAGTGGGAAACGCGAGCCACCGCGACGATCAGCGAACTGCCGCGTTTCGAGCGCAGCTTCCGCCGCCTGGCCGTACCGCTCATGGTGGGGGTGGCCGTGGTTCTGTTGATGGGGCTGTGGCTGGGTTAATCGCTGTGGCCGAGCCAACCAAAGGCATCGGGCCCGGCGATGCCAGGCCCGATGCTGCGCTCCTAATGTATTGCTCGAGTCTACAACAGTTCCTCACCGGCCAGTGCCAGGCGCGAGCGCTCAACGCTGCGCAGCGTCACGTGGCCGGCATGGGGCCAGTTGCTGAAGCGCTGCACCACAGCCGCCATGCCGCAGGTGTTTGCGGTAAGGTAGGGCGTATCGATCTGACCGACGTTGCCCAGACAGACGATCTTGGTGTTGCGTCCAGCGCGGGTGAGCAGAGTCTTGAGCTGCTTCGGGGTGAAGTTCTGCGCCTCGTCGATGATCAGAAAGGTGTCGTTGAGGGTGCGTCCGCGCATGAAGCCAGGGGCGCGGATCTGCACCCGTGAGCCGATCAAGCTGCGGGTGGCATCCTGGCTCCAACTGGTGCTGCCGTCATGCTCGTCGCGCAGCAGGTTGTCCATGTTGTCGTGAAAGGCGCCCATCCACGGCGACATCTTCTCCTCTTCGGTGCCTGGCAGGAAGCCGATGTCTTCGCTCATCGAGATCGGCGCACGGGTGAAGACGATGCGCTCGAAGCGCTTGGCGTCCAGGGTCTGCTGGAACGCCGCGGCCAGGGTCATGAAGGTCTTGCCGGTGCCGGCGCTGCCGGCAATGGTGACCAGATCGATGTCGTCGTCCATCAGCAGGTTGAGGGCGAAGTTCTGCCGGCTGTCGTGGGCATGTACGCCCCACACGCCATCCTTGTGGCGATAGTTGGTCAGCAACTGCAGCCGCGCCTGGTTGGGGCCCAGTTCGCGCACGATGGCTTCGAAGCTGGCGCCGTTCTCGCTGTCGGAAACCAGCATGCCCAGGTGCCAGTCGCTGGGTATCCGACCCTCGAGGCGATAGAAGGTATGGTGGTCGACTCGTTCCACCTCGACTTCGACCTCCATCTGATCCCAGGGGCCGCTGCTGCCTTCGGCGTCGGGATAGATACGCACCCCTTCGAGCATCACGTCGCTGTCGCTGAAGGCGCGGTCGGTCAGGTAATCTTCTACCGGCACGTGCAGGGCGGCGGCCTTGACTCGCAGGTTGATGTCCTTGGAAACGAGGATCACCGAAGCATCGGGGCGCTCGTCACGCAGCCGGCAGGTCTCGGCCAGCAGCACGTTGTCGGGGCTCTCCTCCAGGTGCTCCAGCGGCTTCAGCTCTGGGTAGCAGAGAAAGCGGAGCTTGCCGAGGGTGGTACCGCCGGCGCGGGGTATCGGGATGCCCCGCTGGATTTCGTCGAAGGTGACCTGATTGGTCAGGTCGGAGAGGGTGCGGCTGACCTGGCGGGCGGTGCGGGCAATCTCACGCAGGCCGTTCTTGAGCTTGTCGAGTTCCTCGAGCACGGTCATGGGGATGACCACCTCGTGTTCCTCGAACTGGTACAAGGCAGCGGGGTCGTGCAGAAGAACGTTGGTATCCAGCACGTACAACCGCTTGGCTTTCTTGTCGAGTCGTACCATCGGGGTAGCACTCCTGAGTTGACGGCACCAACAACACTGGCCTTCACATCATTCCATGGCGTGACAGTTCGCTACTGGCGACCAGCGTCACGTGAATGGCAGGGCTCCTCTTCTGCTCGAGTTACCCTTAGCATGGAGTCTCTCGCTCCGCGCTGCCATCGAAATGCTTCAACGCAGCGTAATGCGTTTCCTATGGTAAAGTCGTGAGCTCGCCTTGGCCGGCCTCCAACGTTGAGAAGTCGGCATGCACGGCGTGGCAAAAGAGCGTAGCATTACGTAAAATAACAATGGCTACACGTTTGCCCATCAGGTGCGAGCAGGTGGCAGGGGTAATATCGTGGGCCAGTGAAGGTCGAGGTATGCAGGATGGATCCGGTCGTAAGCGTTTTGATCGTGGCGGGTGTCGCGCTGTTGCTGGCGCTGCTGTGTTTCGTGGCGTTCATCAAGAGCCGACGTCAACGCGAAGATGCCGAGCTCGCTCCGCGGGTTCAGGCCCGGGTAGTCGACACTCAGCCAGTGCCCCCTACTCAGTCCACTGAGCCAGTGCCGTCCGCTCAGCCAACCGAGCCTGAGCCGATGCGCCGTTTTCAGGTCGTGTCGAGCAAGGAAATCAAACAGTGCCTGTTCGTGATCCTCGACTGGCCGGGCCTGGACACCAATCGGCGTCTTGCCCGCCTGCTCAAGGAGTACAACGCGCACTACGACGCCAAGCTCGGCGTTTACACCATCCGCGACCCTCTCGCCGGTTACAAGCTGACCATCGCCAACTCGTCGCCGCCGGGCACGTTGCCGCCCATTCACGATGGCGATGACCAGCCCACCGTGGCCGGGGTCTCCATCCTGATCCACTTCATCAGCAAGCGCAGCGTGGCACGTAATCCCGACACACTGATTCAGATTACTCAGGCCATTGCCGACATTGGCGGTCATATTCTCGATGCCGAGCGCAATGCCGTCAGCGCAGAGGAGTTCGAAGCGCTGAGGCAGCAGGCGCAGAGGATGGCTCGCTAAGCCAAAGAATGGTTCGATAAGAGAGCGCTCAGCCCATGCCCCCCGATGCCTTCATCCTGACCCAGCTAAATCCCGGCGACACGGTGTTGATGCACGAGCTGCTCACGGTTTTCGGCGAGGCCTTCAACGAGGTGGAAACCTATGGCGCCGCGCGCCCGGAGCAGGCCTACATGGAGCGATTGCTGGGCAGCGACACCTTCATTGCCCTGGTGGCTCGCCAGGGGGATGAGGTAGTGGGCGGTCTGGCTGCTTATGTGCTGCACAAGTTCGAGCAGGCGCGCAGTGAGATCTATATTTATGATCTGGCCGTTGGAAAAGCGTATCGCCGGCAGGGTATCGCTACCGCCTTGATCGAGCATTTGCAAAGCATCGCCGCTCAGCGCGGTGCCTACGTGGTCTTCGTACAGGCGGATCATGGCGATACTCCTGCCATCGAGCTCTATTCGAAGCTCGGCACGCGGGAGGAGGTGCTGCACTTCGATATTGCCGTACCCGTGACACCAGGGCCATCCAGCCGACACCGATAAACGAGCGCTACCAGGGAGGGGGACCATGTTCGAATTGGAAACGCCGCGTTTACGGCTGCGGCCGCTGGCCACCGCCGATGTGCCCGCGCTTGCCGATATGCTTGCCGACCCGGAAGTCATGCGTCATTCGCTGCACGGCGTTTGCGACGAAGCAGCGACCCGCCTGTTCCTGGATTGGTGCTTCGACTGCTATATCCAGCACCGCACCGGTCCGCTGGCCATGGTGAGCGGCGAAAGCGACGAGTTCGTCGGCTTCTGCGGTGTCTCGCCCGAACAGGTGAAGGGCACTACCGAGTGGAACCTGGGCTACCGTCTCGCCAGGCCCTACTGGGGTCAGGGCCTTGCTACCGAGGCGGCCGTCGCCGCTCTCGATCACGCCTTCGAAGAGCGGCGCTTCGATTCGATCATCGTGCTGGTGGAGCCGGATCATGCGGCGTCACTGCGGGTGGCCGAAAAGGTAGGATTCAGCCGTTTCGATACGCTGAGCTTCAACCATCAGCCGGTGCGTCTCTACCGCATGCGTCGTAGCCAGTGGCAGCATAAGTGCTCGGCCTCCCGTGCCGAGGCTGAGCTTCCGGCCATACTTAGCAAATAGCAGATCTCGCGCTGTACGGGAGGCCACATGAAGCCACGAATCAGCATGATCACGCTCGGCGTACGCGATCTCGCGGCATCGATTCGTTTCTACGAAGAAGGGTTGGGCCTGCCGCGTATGGAATCGCCGCCCGAGGTGGCCTTCTTCACCCTCAACGGCACCTGGCTGGGGCTCTATGGCCGCGAGGCATTGGCCGAGGATGCCGGCATTTCACCCGAGGGCAGCGGCTTTTCCGGCATCGCGCTGGCGCACAACCTGGCTTCGGAGGCGGAGGTCGACGAGCTGCTGGAACAGGCGGTCGCTGCCGGCGCCAAGCTGGTCAAGCCCGGCCAGAAGGTGTTCTGGGGCGGCTACTCGGGCTATTTCGCCGATCCGGATGGGTATCTGTGGGAGGTTGCCCACAACCCCTTCGTCTGGGTCGGGCCAACGGATGAGTGAAAGGCGAAGCCTTACCCCTCTTTTCGGTACGGTGGGTAGTCTCCTGCGTGAAGCCGCCAAGGTGTACTGGACACTGCTCAAGGTGATGGTGCCGGCGCTGCTAATCGTGAAAGCGCTCGAGATGCTGGGCATGACCGAACTGCTCAGCCAGTGGCTGTCTCCGCTGATGTCACCTCTGGGGCTACCGGAACCGCTCAGCGTGGTGTGGGCCGCTACGCTGCTGACCAACATCTACACCGGCCTGGTGATCTTCTTCGAGGTTACGCGGGATACGCCGCTGACCGTGGCGCAGGTCACGATACTGGGCACCTTGATGGCCGTGGGGCACTCACTGCCGATAGAGGGGGCGGTGGCCCGTTTGGCTGGGGTACCCTGGTGGTTGACCATCGTGCTGCGCGGAGGCGGTGCCTGGCTGTTGGGCTGGCTGCTGCATCTGAGCTATTCGTGGGGTGGCTGGCTGCAGCATGCCAACCAAGTGGTGTGGGAACCCTCGGTTCAAGACGCGACGCTGACGGCCTGGCTGCAAGGTCAGGTCGTGACACTGGCGACCATCTTCGTTGTGATCTTCGCGCTGATGAGCCTGCTCAGGCTGCTAGGTTGGCTGGGCGTGGAGCGGCTGATCCACAAGCTGCTCTATCCGCTGCTGCGGTTGCTGGGTATCGGTCCGGCGGCAGCCAACATCACCGTCATCGGCATTACCCTTGGGCTCACCTTCGGTGCGGGCCTGCTGCTGCGTGAGGCGCGCTCGGGGCGCCTGACCCCGCGGGACATCGTGCTCACGCTCTGTTTTCTTGGCCTGTGCCACAGCCTGATCGAAGACACGCTGCTGATCATGCTGATGGGAGCGGACCTCTCCGGTCTGCTATGGGCGCGGCTCGCTTTCGCACTAGTGATCATTGCCGTGTTGGCAAGATTGCCATGGCTGAGCCGCGCAGAGCTGCCTTCCTGGATGTTTGCGTCGCGGGCAGTGGCGGAGCGCGAGGCGAGCAGAGAAGGGTAAGGTAATACAGCGCTGCTCGCTCACGCAGAATGATAGCGTGTTAACATTTCGTAGGTTGTCCCATGGTGTCGCTGTCTGTCTCAACCGATAGCCAGTGATGCTTACCTACTTTGTTCGGCTGCGGCGGAGATGGCATGAAGCTGTTGCGCGGTTTCCTCTGGCTACTTGGTTTCCAACTGCTCGGCCATGCCTTCGTCGAGCTGCTTTCACTGCCGGTTTCCCATGCCATGGCGGGGCTTTTGTTGCTGCTGACATGGCTGCTGGTCAAGCGGCGTTTGAACGAGAGCGTGGCCACCGCGAGCCAGGCGCTGATTCCTCTGCTCGCCATGCTGATCATGCCTGGAGTGGTGGGGGTGTTCTTCGTCATCGATGAGTTCGCCGGCCACTGGACGGCGGTAATGGTCGCGCTGGGGGTGGGCACCTTCCTCAGCGTGCTCACCACGCTGTGGCTGATGCTGCGATTCATGCCCAAGGAAGCCGATAGCGGCAACGAGCGGGAGCGCCTGTCTTGAACGCGCTGTACGACTCACTGCTCGACACACCCACCCTCGCCGTAGCGCTGACCCTGGCCGCCTACCTCGGCGGCGTGACCCTGTTCGAGCGCATGGGCCGGCCGAGCTGGTGTCCGGCGGTGCTGATCGGAGCCGTATTCACGGCAGCCGGCCTGTGGCTGCTACGCTACGACTTCGCCGACTACCAGCGCAACGTCGCCTGGCTCACTCTGCTACTGGGCCCAGCCACCGTGGCCTTGGCGGTACCGCTCTATCAGCAGCGTCAGCATATCTTCGCCCTGTGGAAGCCGATTCTCTGCAGCCTGCCGCTCGCCGCCGTGCTGGCGGCCTTCTATGCCGTACTCATTGCCTGGCTGCTGGGCGCTCCCCCCGCGGTGTTGGCCTCGCTGGCGCCCAAATCGGTTACCGCACCGCTGGCCATGGGCATACAGGAGCAGATCGGCGGCTCGCTCTCGCTGATGTTGGGCGGCCTGCTCATCACCGGCGTGCTCACCACCATCTTCGTCTCGCTGCTGGCGCGTCTGCTCAACATCACCGACCAGCGCATTCTCGGCTTCGCGCTGGGGGTGAACGGCCACGCCATCGGCATCGTGCGTGCCTTCGAACTCGGCCCCAAGGCCGGCGCGTTCGCCTCCCTCGGCATGAGCCTGGTCGGCGTATTCAGCGCACTTTTCTTGCCGCTGGCGTGGCGACTGCTGGCATAGCGTAGGCCATTAGGAAAGCTTTGCTCACCGGGTTGGTGCGGCATGCCTCTGGCTAGCGTTACAACACACGACAAGGAGTAGTGAACATGGAAAATAGAATTCATATCTTCGGTGCGTCAGGTGTCGGAAGTACGAGCCTGGGCGCGCTTGTGGCGGCGCGTCTCCAGGTGCCGCACCTGGATGTGGATGACTACTATTGGAAACGCACCGATCCGCCTTTCACACAAAAGCATTCTCCAGAGCAACGTGTGGCCTCGATCCTTGCCGATATGCAAGGCCACGATAGTTGGGTGCTGTCCGGTTCTCTCGTCAACTGGGGCAAGCCGCTCGAAGGCATGTTCACTTTGGCTGTATTTTTGCACCTGGATCCTGCGCTGCGAATGGAAAGGCTCCGCGAGCGTGAGCGTCGACGATACGGTAGCCGAGTCCATCCCACGGGTGATCTGTATGCACAGCACCAGGAGTTTCTCGAATGGGCAGCAAGTTACGATACTGCTGCTCCACCGATTCGCAGCCTGGCGCTACACGAAGAGTGGATCGAACAACTGCCGTGTTCGACTCTTAGACTAAACTCGATCCAATCAGCTAATGAATTGGCCGATGCGGTGCTTCAGAAATTGGCTGTTGAGTAGGTGATTTCCCGACTGTTCCGAGATATCGCCCCTCCCTGGTGACTTCGAGCTAGCTCCGTTCGTGGCTCGATTGGTGCTGCTGTCAAGTTTCTTGCTTGTCCGACGGGGAGGGTGGCGAGCTTTTTGTTCCCACTGACAATGGCAACGCTGTTTTTCTCCTCATGGGAGTGCACCCTTTTGTAGCTTTTTTATGAAAATTTTGTAGGAAATCAGCTATGCAGATGTAAGAAAAAGGCCCGTTCCATGCTGGGGATGGGTTTTTCCTATATTTAACAATTTCTTACGAAGTTAAGCTCTGAGGGTCTCAAGTGACCAGGCAGCGGGGTGATACTGAAAGAGTTTTTTGAGCTTTTGCGAATAACGGGCATGTTTTAAAATGGCAAAGTTAAAGCATAAAAAATGAGCAGGGTGGGTTTTTTTAATTTTCTTCTGGAAAAAGAAGATTTACGTCAAGGGAACTAGAATGAAAGATCAAGGGCTTGAATATGCAGGTTTTTGGGTCAGGACGGGAGCGACTATCATTGATGCCATTCTTCTTATGATGGTTACTTTTCCGGTGCTGATCTCAATTTATGGCTGGGGATATTTCGATCCGAATTTGTACGGGTTCGTTGCAGGGCCGGCTGATTTTCTAATTTCCTGGGTGCTTCCGGCAATAGGTATCGTTCTCTTTTGGGTCTACAAGCAGGCGACTCCAGGAAAAATGGCAGTGTCGGTGAAGGTTGTGGATGCAAGAACGGGTAACTCTCCCAGCGTTGGGCAGGCCATGGGGCGGTATCTCGCATATATACTTTCTAGCTTGCCTCTTGGCTTGGGCTTTCTGTGGGTTGCTTTCGATGGTAAAAAACAGGGATGGCATGACAAGCTGGCGGGCACTTTGGTCGTGCGTGAGGCTAAAAATGCTGTGCCTGTAGAGTTTGTGCAACCTAAGTCAGAGTAAAGATGCTATCACCTTGCTCCATCGGAGGTTCTCTGCCGGCTATTGATTATAGCCGGCTTTTTTTCTCTTATTATGCGAAGCGAATGCATTTTTGTATGCCTTGGCCAGAGGGAGAAAGAGCTGTAACGTACGTGAAGTTTGCTTGACCAGATAATGGGGAGACCATGTCCGAAAAACAGAAGATGCTGGCCGGTGAACTCTACGATCCGCGGGAAGCCCAGCTCCTGAGCGAGCGTCACCGTGCCCGCCTGTTGACCAAGGCCTTCAACGACACCAGCGACGCACAGGGAAAGGAGCGCAAGCGGCTGTTGAGCGAGCTGTTCGGCGCCATGGGCAAGGGCTGTTTCATCGAGCCGCCTTTCCACTGCGACTACGGCGGCAACATCACCCTGGGCGAGAAGGTCTTCTTCAACTTCAACTGCGTGATCCTCGACGTGGCGGAAGTCACCATCGGCAACCACACCATGTTCGGCCCGGGCGTGCAGATCTATACCGCTACCCACCCGCTCGATGCCGATGAGCGCCGCAGCGGCCTGGAAGCCGCCAAGCCGATCACCATCGGCGACGACGTGTGGATCGGCGGCGGCGCGATACTGTGCCCCGGCGTCACCATCGGCTCCCGCACGGTTATCGGTGCCGGCAGCGTGGTGACCAAGGACATCCCCGAAGACGTGTTCGCCGCCGGCAACCCTTGCCGGGTGATACGCACGCTCAAGGAAGAAACTCCTAGCTGAGGCTAACTGAGGAGTAGGGCATGATAATCGGCATCAATCACCTTACGCTCGCAGTTCGCGATCTCGAAGGCTCGTTCGACTTCTACACACGGGTGGTAGGGCTCCAACCGGTGGTGAAATGGGCTCGGGGTGCCTATCTTCAGGCTGGCGATGACTGGATCTGCCTGTCGCTCGACGACGAGGCGCGCACCGGCCCGCTGCCTGAATATACTCACGTCGCCTTCAGCGTCAGTAGAGAGGCCTTCGCCCGCTGTACCGACGCCATTCGCGAGCAGGCCGTGACGATCTGGAAGGAGAATCGCAGCGAAGGCGACTCCCTCTACTTTCTCGACCCGGACGGCCATAAGCTGGAGATTCACTCCGGTGATCTGCAAAGCCGCCTGGCGGCATTGAGAGATAACCCCTATGAAGGGTTGGAGTGGTTCATATAGCGGGGCCCAGGAGTGAGTAAGTACTGACTGGGTAGCCTCGTCGCCAATAACGAGAACAAGGACAATGAACGATACCAATCCAAAAGTGGAAGCTTTGCTGAGCCAGCCGCAATGGCATGACGAGCGCAAGAGGCTGCGCGCAATAGCGCTCTCATGCCAACTGACCGAGAGTGTGAAGTGGGACAAGCTTTGCTACTCGGTGCAGAACGGCAACGTAGCCATAATCTTCAGTATGAAAGACTACTGCGCACTCGGCTTTTTCAAGGGCAGCCTGCTGAAGAATTCTGAAGGAATTCTTGTTGCCCCTGGCGAGCACTCCCAGGCGATGCGCCAGGCTCGCTTCACACAGCTGGGCGAGATCGAAGCGCAGGCTGCCATATTAAAAGCCTATCTCCTCGAGGCCATCGAGCTGGAGAAGGCCGGTGCCAAGGTGGACTTCAGCGAGAAGCATGAGCTGACGTACCCGATAGAACTTCAGAGAGCGCTGGATGGAAACACTGCCCTGAAAGCTGCCTTTGAAGCGCTCACCCCCGGCCGTCAGAGAGGCTACATTCTGCATTTTTCCGGCGCCAAGCAATCGAGCACGCGAGCGTCACGAATCGAGAAGTGCATGCCCGATATTCTGGCCGGAAAGGGGTTAAACGGTCGTTGATACCGGACGTGATGGGTTAGTGAGTACTGACTGGGGTTGGTTGCGCCATTAGGAGGTGTCATGGTCGATCTTGAGTTAAGACGCGCGGAATTTGCCAGACTTCATGAGTCCGGTTGCTTCGTGATTCCCAATCCCTGGGATATCGGTACGGCGCGCTTTCTCCAGCACTGCGGTTTTCGCGCGCTGGCAACCACCAGCGCAGGATTTCAATTCAGCCAGGGCCAGGCCGACAGCGTGCTCGGTCTTTCTTGCGAAGCGGCACTTGCCCACATCACCGAAATGGTGAACGCCACCGATCTGCCGGTGAATGCGGATTTCCAGTCCGGCTATGCACACGAGCCCGAAGGCGTGGCGGCCAATGTCGCCCGCTGTGTCGGAACCGGCGTGGCCGGGCTCTCCATCGAAGACGCCACCGGAGAACCCGGGCAGCTATACGACCTGGCGCTCGCCGTGGAGCGCATCCGCGCTGCCCGCACTGCGATAGATGAGGCGGGAGCTCAGGTTCTGCTTACTGCACGGGCAGAAAGCTACCTGGTGGGCCAGCCGGAGCCCCTGAAGGACGTGTTACAACGTCTGACAGCCTACGCGGAGGCGGGCGCTGATGTGCTATTCGCCCCAGGGCCGCGAACGCGAGAGGAGCTGAGCGCCATCGTCAGTGCCGTCGCGCCCAAGCCGGTCAACGCCATCGTCATGGGCAATATGGGACTGACGGTGCAGGATCTCGCGGAACTCGGCGTACGGCGTATCAGCGTCGGCTCGGCCCTCGCGCGCACCGCATGGGGTGCCTTCATACGGGCCGCCAGAATGATGGCAGAGGGAGGGAGTTTCGAAGGCCTGGACGGCGCGGCGAGCTTCGATGAGTTGAACGCCATTTTTGAAACGCGGAAGGCGTAAAAGATAACGGGAGGATGAGTGCATCAGGAAGCCATCAAGTGGATCGCAGGTTTGCTGAGAAACAGAAACATCCCTTTTCTGATCTGTGGCGGACTGGCAGCAAAGGGGTACGGTTCCGGGCGCGATTTAAACGACGTCGACTTGTTCGTTCCCGGTGAGCGCTTCTTAGAAGTGGTAGAGGCGGGCCAGGAATTCATAACCAAGCCTGCTGCCCACTATCGGGAGGAAGGCTGGGACCTGACCTATGTACAGTTCAAATATGAAGGCATCAAGATCGAAGTAGGATGTGCCGCTGGAGCGAGCATCTTCGATAAGGAAAGCCAGACATGGATTCCGCTTGATATCGATTTCTCTCGCTATGAGACCAGGTACCTCCTCGGCGTGGAGCTTCCGCTGATGTTAAGAGAGGATCTGGTTCGCTATAAGCTGGCATTGTCACGACCGGTGGACGAGGAAGACGTCCGGGCAATTTGTGGGAAAGGGTAGGAGGGCCGTGTTGAAAGTCGGTCTTAGAAGGCCTTTTCCGGGTTAGTAAGCACTGACTGGAGGGGTTGGCTGCGCCTCGCTATGCTGGGGCGAAACACAACGCCAGGGAATACCGATGCTGATCGAGATAATAAGAAACACACCGCTATGGGTATGGCCGCTGCTGCTGTTTCTTCTCTACCGGGGCTATCAGCAGAGCCAGGACAGAACCATCGGCCTTTCCAAGCTGGGTATCATCCCGGCGATTTTTCTTTTGCTCGGGCTCTATGGCCTGATCCATGCGTTTGGCGCCGAGCCGGTAAGTCTCACGCTCTGGTTGCTCGGTATCGGCCTTGCCGTACTTCTTCATCTCAAGCTCGAGCTGCCCAGAGGCGTGAGTTTTTCACCGCAGGACCAAACCTTCCACGTGCCGGGAAGTTGGCTTCCGCTCGTGCTCATGATGACGATCTTCTGCGCCAAGTTTGCCGTTGGTGTAATGGTCGGCATGCAGCTTTCCATAGTCGATACGGCCGCCTTCGCCGCTGCCGTCAGTCTCGTATACGGCCTGCTCGGCGGTATGTTCCTGGGCCGAGCCGTGGTGATCTGGCGCGCCTCGCAACCCACCTCTCATGGCGCCAACACATAGCTTCCCGGCGCGTCGGTCAGGGGAGGGTACTGTTGGCTACCCATGCCTGGCGGCGGTACCTGCTCAGTAGAATGGGCCGCTAGCCACTGATGCCACGCCGGCCACCAGGAGCCGTCCTGCTCGGGCGTGATCTGCTGCCAGGTTTCCGGATCCAGGTACGTCTTGTCATGCTGTGGCGCAGACATCCGAAAGCGGCGGCCCGGATGCCCCGGCTCACTGACGATACCTGCGTTGTGCCCACCGCTGGTCAGCACGAAGGTTACCTCGTCGGTATCCGCCTGCAGATGGATCTTGTAGACGGACTTCCACGGAGCCACGTGATCGGTGATGGTACTGACGATGAACAGCGGCGCCCGAATGTCCTGAATCACGACCGGTCGGCCATCCACCCGATAGTGCCCATTGGCCAGATCGTTGTTCAGGAACAGCTGGCGCAGATACTCGGAATGCATGCGGTAGGGCATGCGAGTCAGGTCCGCATTCCAGGCCATGAGAGCATTCATGGGCTGACGTCCGCCGAGGAGGTAGTCATGCACGATGCGCGACCAGATCAGATCGTTGGAGCGCAGGATCTGGAAAGCGCCGGCCATCTGGTAGCCGTCGAGATAGCCCTGATCCCACATCATGTTTTCCAGGTACGAGACCTGGCTTTCGCCGATGAACAGCATCAATTCGCCAGCTTCAGTGAAGTCCACCTGAGTGGCCAGGGTGGTCAGGGAAGCCAGCCTCTCGTCGCCATCCCGCGCCATGGCCGCCGCCGCGATGGAAAGCAGCGTACCACCCAGACAGTAACCCACCCCGTGCACCCTGTGGCTGCCAGTGATGCCACAGACCGCATCCAGCGCCGCCATCGGCCCCAGCCGACGATAATCCTCCATGCCTAGGTCGTGATCCTCCGAGCCCGGGTTGCGCCAGGAGATCATGAAGACGGTATGGCCTTGATCCACCAAGTATTTGACCAATGACTGGGCGGGCGTGAGGTCGAGAATGTAATACTTCATTATCCAGGCGGGCACGATCAGCACCGGTTCCGCGTAAACCTGCTTCGTGGTTGGTGCGTACTGGATCAACTCGATCAGTTGGTTCCGGTAGACCACCTTGCCCGGGGTGACCGCCAGGTTCTTGCCTACGCGGAACGCCTCGGCACCGACCGGTGGTTTGCCGGACACGGCCCGCTCCCAGTCCTCGATGAAGTGCTGCCAACCCACCACCAGATTCTGTCCGCCGGTCGCCATAGTGGTAGCAACCACTTCAGGGTTCAACCACGGAGAGTTGGATGGCGAGTACCGGTCGAGTATCTGGCGTGTGATGAAGTTCACCACCCGCTCGCTCTCCGGCGACAGGCCGTCGATCTCGCTGGTGGCGTTGTGCCACCACTGCTGAGTCAGCAGAAAAGATTGATAGATCAGGTTGAACGGCCAACGCTGCCACTCCTCGCCGCTGAAGCGCTGGTCCTGCTCCAGCGGCTCGATACAGGCAGCGGCACCGGACCCCGCCGCCACGCGATTGAGGTATTGCCCGAAACGGGTGAGCTTGCGGTTGTACTTCTCGCCCAGCTCCAGTTGCTTGCCTGGGGAGAGCATCATGTGAACCAGCCACTCGAAATAGACGCTGGCCAGGCCGGCCGGGGTGATGCCGGCGGTCAGCCTGGCCAGGTTGGCCTTGAAGGCCCGGTCCAGGGCATGAGTGGAGTAGAACCCCGGGTTAGGTCTCTCCACGGTAGAGGGGAGTTCCACGCACCGCGCGGGCCTGGGGTCGATATCGGGAGCGGCCGGGTTTCGAGTATCCTGCGACATGACATGACCCCCGGTTCGAGGAGGAGCGACCGAAGGCGACGGCGGCCGCAGTGTACGGGATTGGTTGAGCACGAGGATTGCAGAAATCTCAGTGTAGGGTCGTATGATGAAATTTACAGGCAATATCCTTCGGTACGATAAGGATCACGAATCTGAGTTGATCGCACTTCTGGAATCTGAGCCAGACTGGAACTCTTTGGCTGCATTGTTGAGCAGCGCCCCCTCTCGCTCAACACCGGATTCCGCAATTGGACCGCGAACGCAGTTCCGTCCGCTCGCCTTGGCCTGGTACAGCCGTTTATCGGCGACTCGGCTGAGCGTGTCCAGGTCAAGCCCGTCTGGCCCGTATTCGGCGACGCCAATGCTGACGGTGAGCTTCAGAATCTTGCCCTGATATTCGATATCGAGTTGCTCCAGGCTCTGCCGCAGCACCTCGGCTACGGCGACGGCTCGCTTACCATCGGTGTTGTTCAGTAGTACCAGGAACTCCTCGCCGCCAAAGCGTGAGATCAGGTCGATCTCCCTCAGGCGCTGCTGCAGCATACGAGCGAAGGCGACCAGCACCGCGTCGCCGGCCTCGTGCCCGTACTCGTCGTTGATCCGTTTGAAGCGATCCAGGTCCAGCATCAGCAACGAGAGTGGGGTCCCATTGCGCCGCGCTTGTGCCTGCTCCCAGAGGAAGACGTCGATGAGACGCGCGCGATTGGCGAGCCCGGTCAGCGGATCGACCGTGGCCAGACGCGTCAACTTCAGCTCGGACCGTTCACGAGTACGTTCGTAGAAGTGCGACATGCCAAGGGTCGTCAGCGCGGCGATGATAGCGTTGGACATCACCTCCACCCGAATGAGTTCGGGGTTGCCGCCAAAGCGGTACAAAAAGAGGGCGGCGCCAACCCCCATATAGCCCACCGAGAGCAGCAGGCCCAGCCTGGAACCTAGCAGGAGGTGCGTGACGGCGGGATGACCAGCAGCCAGATGAAGGCGAACGGCGAGATATCCGGTCGGCTGAGCAGCAGAATCGTTACCGACAGCAGTATCAGCAAAAAGAGCAGGCACCATGTCTGGACTCGCCGTGTGCGACGAACCACGACCAGCAGGCCGGCGGCGAGAGTAGCAAGGGCAACCTGGATACCGCCGACCAACATCATGCCGTCGGGAAAGTTGAGCGCCGCAAAGACGAGCGCGCTGGCGATGGTGACCAGCAGCATGACCTGCAGCACCGACCGGCGATGTTCTTGATCTTCTTGATATGGGTGCATGCACGGAATCCTGCTCAGGTTTCATACGTAAAATCGGCAGTCAGCACATCCATGCAAGCCAGCGTGCCAAGGCGTGAAGGCCGCTCGCCAATTTTCCACATTGCGTGGCGTTTAGCCGTAGTTCCTTTCGCCAGCCTGGCGTAAGCCGTTTCTTACATCGTATAAGCTTTTGCCTACTTCGAAGCGACATAGGTCAATATTCAGGCCCGTTACGTAGAATTACACGATAGAAAGCGCTAGCGTGACCTAAGCAGCTGAAGCAAACGACACTAGCCGAATCGCTGAAACGAGATGTTGCTTTGGACTATTCGATCCTCTTTGAAGCCGCCAGACCGCTATGGTGGGTGCTGCCCCTCATCGTGCTCCTGGGCGTGCTCAAGTCCCGCTGGCTCAAGGGCATGTTCGGCGAAGCCTTCGTCAAGCTGATCGCCAAGGTGCGGCTGCCGGCGGAGGAGTAAGTGCCGGGAGGTGCAGGACGTGGCGTAGGGGAAGTATCAGGCTCAAGGTGCTACGGCACGAGCCGATGCTTTATTTGGCAAGGCTAGTGTGAATCAGTGCTTCGAATCGGATTTCAGCATCGTCCGATGAAGGCATACCGGCGGCCAGTAACCGCCAGAGTGGGAGGCCGATGAGCGGCATTCCTTGGCGGTAGCGTGCCTGAAATAAGGGACGGCATCACTTCCTCGTGGGATAGCGCCGCTGTTGGCCGGCGCGGTCTATGTACCTGCACCGCTTGGTCCCCGGCGACGCCTTGGGCGACGATGGCCGCTGGCATGGGGCACCTAGCCACTACCTGTTTCCGGTGCGGGCCCTGTCGCGCCACTTTCGCGGCCATCTGGTGAGTGCTCTGCGCCGGGCGGCGAATACTGGCGAGCTCCCCCGGGTCACTCGTCCCGGTGACGTGGATGTTCAGCTCAATGCTCTGATGGCCACCGAGTGGGTGGTCTACAGCAAGGACTGCCTCGAGCACACCCAAGCCGTGGTCCGTTACCTGGCACGCTACACGCGTCAGATCGCTATCAGCAACGCTCGCATCCTCGCCATGGACGATCATCAGGTCACCCTGCGCTACAAGGACTATCTCGACCGTGACCGGCACAAACGGCTCGTCCTTGATGGCGAAGAGTTCGTACGCCGCTTCCTGCTCCACGTGCTGCCCAAGGGGCTGATGCGGGTGCGTCACTACGGCTTTCTGGCCAATCGCTGCCGGCGACGACGCCTGGCACAGATCCGCCAAGCCCTGATGGTGGCGGAGGCGGCCCCTGAGACCGTTAGCACGGTCAGCGACAAGGCTCCCGCCTACACCTGCCCGCACTGTAGACGACCGACACTGCGCGTCACCGGGGCCCGTACCCCCCAGCGACCCACCCTCGGCCCATCCAACCACAGGGGGCAACGCTATCGAGCATAAGGTAACGTCAGACACACCATGGAGTTGGCCAGACAACGGACTCGACGCTCCGGCCCGCTGGCGGGCCGCGGCGGCACTCGCCCTGACGATGGAATTTGGCCAACAGGCGGGTTACGTTGGGAAAAATTGAGCCAGTAGGAGAGGGTAAACCGTGACCCACACCACTGCCCGAACGCGTCATAGCCGATCCGCCTTCATGCGATCAATAACCTCAGGCGGTACCTCGGCCAATACAATACCCCTATAGAAGCGGCGTAGCAGCCTGATGGACGGCTTAGTCCAACAGGCATTTATTCGCCATGCTGCGCACGGCGAATAAATGCTGAACAGTTATGAAATCTAGGAGACCGAATTGTGAGTGTTGTTCAGATTGAAGAAAAAGCCATAAATGGGATCAAAGTTCGCACAAAAAACGCTGATGAGATGAGCCCTGATTCATCAAAAATACCAGGTCTCTGGCAGCGTTTTTATGGTGACATTGCCCCAAAGCTGGAAAGAGAGGCGAGTATTTTTGGTGTCTACTGTAACTATGAATCAGATTTCACCGGTGAATTTGATGTGGTAGCCGGTTCTGACATGTTCGAAGGTGGCGTTGACTCTGTCACGATTCAGGCAGGAAAGTATTTGATTTTTGAAGGAAAGGGGAGCATGCCGCAGGCTGTTATCGATACTTGGTCTGAGATCTGGCGGTACTTTAGTTCAGGCGAGCCAGAATATGTTCGTGCTTATACTACTGACTTTGAGCTGTACAAAGGTGATAGTGAAATCCAGATATACATCTCTATCAAGTAGGGTTCCTAACAACGCGCATGTTGCCGGACTGGTTTCCGCTGCGCTTCAACCAGCCGCGAATGCGGGCGTTAGGCAAAAAGGTTGATCATGGATGCTGAACTAGTCACTGCTGAAAAATATGGTTTGTTTTGGGCTAGGTCGTTTGTAGAGGACGAGTCGGGGAGGCTTATTGCTGACGGACTCTACATTTATCAGCCAGATCGGTTTTGGGAACCATTCTGGGTGCTTTTCGACAGACTGGGTCAACTTAACGATTATTGTTTCAATCAGCTTGTGGCTTCGGAAACTAAGCTAAGCGAACTTCAAGCGGAACATGAACGCGCCATTGAGGATAAAGCCTCAGGAGCTGAAGTTTTCGATTATCTTTCGGAGCAAATTCCAGCTTGGGTAGATAATGTAGCTATCTTTGCAAAGGCTGCGCCGATCGTTCTTTTAGCTAGTTTTACCGAGTGGGGGTTGAAGCATATAGCGATAAGCCTCTTTAGAGGCTCACCCAAAAAGGCGGATCGCAGAATGAGTGACATCCAGTTTTATTCGGGTCATCTCGTTAGTTGTGGGCTTGAGGTAGAAAATATTGATGAGTTTCTTTCACGAGTTGGGATTTTCCGCTCAATAAGAAATAACTTTGCTCACGGAAAATGGAATGAGATAGAGAAAGATCTTCAAGGGATTAGCTTGAGAGAAGCGTTTACAGGCGTGTCCGATATGTTTGAGGCATTTGAGGATGCAGCATGGCGTAGAGAAGATGCACTTGCCTAACAATATGCCATGCACGCGACAAGCGCGTGATGGCGAGCGTTAGCGGTCAAAGACACATGGTCAGCATCTGTAAAATCATCAATTCGCTGCTGGATCCGCTCGTGTCCTGTGGGCCTGCGTCCAAGGAGCAGATCCACTCTGCGCAGAGCCAACTTGGGTTGCTTTTTCCACCAAGCTACATCGCATTTCTGCAGCGGTACGGTGCAGCGTTTGGTAATGGTGTCGGAATCGCCGGCCTCGCGCCAGACCCTATGGGGGAGCAGCCAATGTGGGAGGACGTAGTGAGCTCTACACTGATGTATCGTAGCCACAATGCCCTGCCCGGCGACTCCATCTACATATCTACGGATGGCGCGGATCACAGTTACTTCCTTTCTTGCAGCAAAACCAATCCGGACTTTGAGGGAAAGGTTATTGAATGGGGTCCAGCACATGGAGGAGGGACGGTTTATGCGGACAGCTTCATTTCGTTTGTTCAGCGCCAAGTTGACCGCTAACAATTCATTCAAGCCGACGCTGGACTTCTCCCACTTCAATAGACACGCATCGATAACTCTCCCCCTGACGAGAGGAAGAAAATGCTCATTGCTATCACTAAGTTCAAGTTGCCCAAGCCCGTCACTCGGGACGAGGCACGTAAAATCTTTCTGAGCACTGCTCCAAAGTATCAAGGCATGCCGGGCCTCTTCCGCAAGCACTACTTCATATGGGAGGACGGCTCCACCGTCGGAGGAGTCTATTTGTGGAGGTCGCGAGCGGATGCGGAGGCCCAGTATACTGACAGCTGGAAATCCTTCGTCCGGGAGAAGTACGGCACAGAACCGTCTATTACGTATCTCGACAACCTGATCACCGTCGACAACATCACCGACGAGATGCTCACGCATGAGTAGCTTGGCTCTTCTGTGCATCTCCCGGCCTTCCATGCAGACACCTAACCGGTCGTTACACCTGACATGCACCAG